>JAFLUV010000184.1 GCA_022508635.1 Prevotellaceae bacterium | reverse complement strand
TGTGACTCGAGTGAAAATGGGAGGCAGTTAGCAAGAGAAACCTTGTTAAAATATAGTCTATTGGAAATCAATAATACGCAATGTTGCATTGTGCCTGAAAAGAAATAGCCATCAGATGATTAATTTGCGAACGAGATATGAAAGAAGACGAATTTCAATCGTTCAACGTTTCCCTTGCCTGCCGTCTTTGGCTATAGTTATTCTTAGGCGGACGGCTTTTTTCTTAGTTCCCTCCAATAGATAACGGCAGTGAAGGCGAGAATAATCGCGGTGCTGATGCCGAGGTGCAGCCATAGGGGGGCATCGGCGGGTATGTGGATTATTGCGACATAGAACGCTGCGGCCAGGAGGGTATAGGCTGCCATGGTACGAACCGGATAGGGGATGGGGTTGAGCCGCTGCCCTACGATGTAGCTCAGAAGCATCGCCGTGCCGTAGCCTGCCACGCCGCCCCATGCGCAAGCTATGTAGCTGTAGTGCGGGATGCCCCAGACGTTGACGGCAAGGAGTACGATGCAGCCTGCCATCGAGAACAGGGCGCCGTAGATGGTCTTGTCTATCAGCTTGTACCAGAACGAGAGGTTGAAGTAGATGCCCATCATGATCTCTGCTGTCATGACGATGGGTATGATGTGCAGTCCTTCCCTGTAGTCGGCGCCAATCATGTTGCGGAGCAGGGGCATGTAGCCCGTCACACAGAGGAATGCCAGCAGGGTGAAGATGTAGAAGAACTTCATGCCAAGGGCGTAGTATTCGTTCTTGTCTGCATCTTTTGCCTTGGCAAAGACAATGGGTTCGTAGGCGTAGCGGAAGGCTTGTGTTATCATCGCCATTATCATCGCTACTTTGGCACAGCTGCCGTAGACGCCCAGCTCGACGTTTGCCTGTGCTTCGTCGGGATAGACTTTCGGGAAGATGATTTTGTCGGCGGTCTGATTCAGCATGCCGGTCACGCCCAGCACGAGTATGGGCCACGAGTAGGAGAGCATGCGCCGCATGAGGCGGGTGTCGACGTGCCAGCGTATCTTGAACAGGTCGGGTATGAAGAAGAAGGTGACAAAGCCGGTGCAGAGCAGGTTGATGAAGAAGACGTAGAACACGCTCGTCTTGCCGAGGACGACGAAGAAGAAGACGTTGAGCGTGATGTTGAGCATGATGAACAGCAGCTTGAGCGAGGCGAAGCGGACTGCTTGGTGGTGGAACCGCAGGAAGCTGAAGGGCATGGTCTGCAGGGCGTCCAGTGCCACCGCCGTGGCCATTATCAGTATGTATTCGGGATGTTCGGAGTAGCCGAGGAAGTCTGCGACGGGCGTTATGAAGCTGAAGCAGAGGAGGAGGAAGACGGCCGTGAGGCTGCCTATGATGGAGAAGGCGGTGGAGAAGACTGTGTCGGGCTGTTCGTGTTCGTTGTTGGCAAAGCGGAAGAGTGCCGTCTCCATGCCGAATGTCAGTACCACGAGTATCAGTGCCGAGTAGGCGTATATGTTCGTGCTCACGCCGTAGTCGCCCGATTCCTTGGGCATGTAGTGCGTGTAGAGCGGCATGAGCATGTAGTTGAGGAAGCGCCCCACGATGCTCGATAGTCCGTAGATGGCCGTGTCCTTGGCCAGTGCTTTGAGGTTTGCCATGGTATGCGGAGGGGTAGGGGGCGTTGTGTCACAGGGTCAGCGATACGGGGCAATGGTCGCTGCCCATGATGTCGTCGTGGATGTCGGCTGCCGCTATGTGGGGTGCGAGGCGGCGGGAGACGAGGAAGTAGTCGATGCGCCAGCCTACGTTCTTCTCGCGGGCGTGGAAGCGGTAGCTCCACCAGCTGTAGCGGTCGGTGGCATCGGGGTGCAGGTGGCGGAAGGTGTCGACGAAGCCGCTGTCGAGCAGTGCGGACATCTTCTCGCGCTCCTCGTCGGTGAAGCCGGCGTTTTTATGGTTCGTGGCGGGGTTCTTCAGGTCTATCTCCCGGTGTGCCACGTTCATGTCGCCGCATACGATGACGGGTTTCTTCTGGTCGAGCCCGAGGAGGTAGGCGCGGAAGGCGTCTTCCCACTGCATGCGATAGCCGAGCCGTCGCAGGCCGTCCTGGCTGTTCGGCGTATAGACGCATACCAGGTAGTGGTCCTCCATCTCGAGCGTGATGACGCGCCCCTCGCTGTCGTGCTCTTCGATGCCCATGCCGTAGGCTACGCTCACTGGCGTGTGGCGCGTGAAGACTGCGGTGCCGGAGTAGCCTTTCTTCTGGGCATAGTTCCAATAGGCCTGGTATCCGGGGAAGCTCAGGTCAAGCTGTCCGGCCTGCATCTTTGTCTCCTGCAGGCAGAAGAAGTCGGCGTCGAGCGCGGCGAATGCCTCGCAGAAGTTCTTGTTCACTACGGCTCGCAGGCCGTTGACGTTCCAGCTGACGTATTTCATTGTTCTTGGATGAGACGTGAGGAGTGGGCTAATACTTTATAATGTCTTAACTTCCTGCAAAGTTAAGCGTTTTCTGCGAGCAGTGCAAGCTTTGCGGCGATTATTTTCCGATGTCTGCCTTCCTGTCCCCGATATTTTCGCGGCTGTCCTGCATCGTTTGGATGGTTGTCGCGCGACAGTTGAGAATTTCTTGGTCAAGAAATTTAAATTCTTGAGCAAGAAATAAAAAATCTTGAGCAAGAAATTTTCGGTTGTTGGGCAAGAAATTCTGAAGTCTTCGCGAAGAAACAGGAAAGTGTCGCTCATGACGTCCGGGAGAGTCCGGCGTGAAGCGCCTGCCAGTATGTGGTTCGCTGGCAAATAATGCTGTCCGTCGGTTTTTTTGTACGGCGCAGGTCGTTTATCTCAAACATTTGTACTATCTTTGCAGGGATATTCAGCGAAAAAAGTCCGGAACCAAATGAAAAAAGATACCTGGGGAATGTCGGTCGGCGGCTATGTCTGCTGTGCCCTGGTCGCAGCGGGGCTGCTGCTGCAAGCGGTGGCAGGCTCTGTGCGCTGGGATGCGATGGCCTGGCCGGTCAACGTCGTCGTGCTGGCCGTGCTGATGCTTGCCATTGTGACGATGCACCTGTCTCGCCGCCGCGTCCGCCTGTTCCGCTGGATGGCGACGCTCTCTGCCGGCATGCCTGCCCTGCTGGCGTGTGCCATGCTGACGGTGCTCATGGGCGTGACCAGGCAGGTGCCTTCCGGGCATGTAGCCATGGATCCCATCGGTATCACCGCCATGCTGTCGTTCTGGCCATTCGTACTCGCGTACCTCTGGCTGACGCTGCTCGTCGGCATGGTGTG
>JAFLUV010000183.1 GCA_022508635.1 Prevotellaceae bacterium | reverse complement strand
CCGTTACCAGGCTGGGCATTGCCACCTTGGAATCCTGCGCCGCCACCGAAACCGGCATCCGCACCGGGTTGAGGACCTGCCTGCTGGGCTGCTGCATACATTTTCTGTGCTGCATTGTTCAGTTCTGCCATAGCCGCATCAATGGCTGCGAGATCTTGTGCCTTATGGGCGTTACGCAGCTTGTCGAGAGCAGCTTCTACTTCTGCTTTGGCATCAGCAGACAATTTGTCACCGCTATCCTTGAGCATATTTTCTGTCTGGAAGATCATGGAGTCTGCCTGGTTGAGCTTATCCACTTTTTCGCGTTCCTTCTTGTCTGCCTCGGCATTGGCTTCTGCTTCTGCCTTCATGCGTTCAATCTCTTCCTTGGAGAGACCACTGGATGCTGTGATGGTGATGTGCTGCTCCTTACCTGTAGCCTTATCTTTGGCACTGACGTTGAGGATACCGTTGGCGTCAATGTCGAAGGTGACTTCAATCTGAGGTACGCCACGGCGTGCCGGAGCAATACCGTCAAGGTTGAACTGGCCGACGCTCTTATTCTGGCTTGCCATGGGGCGTTCGCCTTGCAGGACGTGAATGGTGACGGCCGTCTGGTTGTCTGCTGCAGTGGAGAAGACTTCGCTCTTCTTGCAGGGGATGGTGGAGTTGGCCTCAATGAGACGGGTCATCACGCCACCCATGGTTTCGATACCCATAGAGAGAGGTGTCACGTCAAGCAGTACGATGTCGCTCTTCTCGCCGGTGAGGACGGCGCCCTGGATGCTGGCACCTATGGCGACCACTTCGTCAGGGTTGACGCCCTTGCTGGGTTCCTTTCCAAAGAAATCTGCCACAAGCTTCTGCACGGCGGGTATACGGCTGGAGCCGCCTACGAGGATGACTTCGTTGATGTCGGAGTTCGAGAGGCCTGCGTCCTGCATAGCTTTCTGGCAAGGTATCTTGCAGGCCTGGATGAGGTTGTCTGCCAATTGCTCGAACTTGGCACGTGTGAGACTCTTCACGAGGTGTTTAGGTACACCGCCCACTGCCGTGATGTAAGGCAGGTTGATTTCAGTCGTGGTGCTGCTTGAGAGTTCTATCTTTGCCTTCTCGGCAGCTTCCTTGAGGCGTTGCAGAGCCATTGGATCCTGCTTCAGGTCGATGCCTTCCTCTGCCTTGAACTCACTGGCAAGCCAGTCGATGATGACTTGGTCGAAGTCGTCGCCACCCAGGTGTGTGTCACCATTTGTGGAGAGTACCTCAAAGACGCCGCTACCGAATTCCAGGATGGAGATGTCGAATGTACCGCCGCCCAAGTCGAAGACGGCAATCTTCATGTCCTTGTTTGCCTTATCCACGCCGTATGCCAGGGCTGCTGCCGTGGGCTCGTTGACGATGCGCTGTACGTTGAGACCTGCTATCTGTCCTGCTTCCTTTGTGGCCTGACGCTGCGAGTCGCTGAAGTAGGCGGGTACGGTGATGACGGCGTCGGTCACTTCCTGTCCGAGGTAATCCTCGGCGGTCTTCTTCATCTTCTGCAGTATCATGGCACTGATTTCCTGAGGAGTGTAGGCACGGCCGTCTATGTCGACACGCGGGGTATTGTTGTCACCGCGCACTACGGAGTAAGGTACGCGTGCTATTTCCTTCTGTACCTGGTCGTAGGTCTCGCCCATGAAACGCTTGATTGAGAAGATGGTCTTCTTAGGGTTGGTGATTGCCTGACGCTTGGCGGGGTCTCCTACCTTGCGCTCGCCACCGTCGACGAATGCCACGACGGAAGGAGTGGTGCGCTTGCCTTCGCTGTTGGCAATGACGATGGGCTCGTTGCCCTCAAATACGGATACACAGCTGTTCGTGGTACCCAAGTCAATTCCAATAATCTTTCCCATAATTGTATTCTTTTATTTGTTTATACGCTTGTTTGTTTTGTTTGAGCTGTGCTCTGCCTGTTTTTATACAAATGGCATGCCAAAGCGTGACATGCTGTCAGAAATATGACAAAAACTGACAGTATATGCCGAAACGTGCAGTAGGGCGTGGTGCAAGAAGTATACGATAGAGCCGGCACTGACATGCGGCAGGGCCGGTACGGATATAGAATAGAACTCGCACGGACATGCGACTGGGCCGGCTTGATATAATGGCAAGGAGGGAGACGGTTTCGTCTCCCTCCTTGCTTGTCATGCTGTGTCCGGGCCGGTTTACTTGACTGCGAACTTTTGTCCCTTGGCCACGTATATGCCCTGGGGCAGGGTCTTCCTGGCTGCGCTGATGCTGGTCTGCGAGGCGACGAGGGTGCCCTGTGCATTGTATATGTCGACCACGGCGTCTGCTGCCTCCAGCTGTTCTATGCTTGTCTCCACGTCCGTGAGGCTGGTGACGTGCTTGATCTCGAGTGCGGTTGCCGTGGCGTTCTGCTCGTCCCAGGTAAAGCCGCAGCGTGTGGGCAGGAATGCCTTGTCGGCCTCGGTGCGGATGAGTACGCTCTCCAGCATGTATGCGTCCTGCTGTGCGGGTATGCCGTAGCGTCCTTCCGCCTTGAGGATCTCCCAGGAGCTGCCGAAGGTGACGGTGTTGCCCTTGCCGTCCGTCTTGCTGATGCTCTTCAGCTCGGTGCTTATGCCGGATACGGCCTCGGTGCTGGCATGAAGGGTCTGGAAGGTCGGGGAGAAGATGAGGTAGGGGACGCCTGCCTCGATGCCCTCGGCGGTGCAGTCCTGGAAGTACATGAGGAGGGTGCTGCCTTCCTGCCTGATTGCTTCGAGGCGTTCCACCTGTACGTCCTTGGCTGCGCCCTTCAGCTGCTCGGCGTTCAGGCTCATGGGCAGGCAGATGGTGTTGTAGCCGGCAAAGAGCGTGCGGTTGAGCGTTACGGGCTGCGTCGCGTTCTGGAGCAGTTCCAGGTTGAGTGCGGTAGAGCTGGTATAGATGTTTTTAGCCTTAGTCTGTGCAAAGGCGCTGGTGCAGACGGATGCCGCAGCCACCAAAAGAAGGGTAAAATGCTTCATAATTAGGTATGTTTAGGATTTATCGTCTGCAATATTACGATATTTCCGTCAAACGGCCAACTTTCGGCGCAACTTTTTTCTTTAATTAACATTCTCCGGCCGGATTGCCTGCTCTTTCGCGGCAGCAGGTGCCGCGGTGCAGCCGCCGTCCTACGGTCGCAGGCCGCACCGCGGAACATCCGTCGCAGAACCGCCGTCCGGGCGGCCGCCCCACAGGCAAATATAGCCGGCAAATCCAGGGGTATATACGTCGAGCCTTCAAGGTATATACGATGAAGCCCCAAGGTATATACGTTGAAGCCCTAAGGTATATACGTTGAAACCCTAAGGTTATATAACCCGACACCCTAAGGTTATATAACCCGATACCCTAAGGTTATATAACCCGACCCCCTAAGGT
>JAFLUV010000182.1 GCA_022508635.1 Prevotellaceae bacterium | reverse complement strand
GCAATCCATTCTCAAGAGAGTGGGTAAAACCATCTTCTTTATGGCAGATGATTACTGCAAGTTTCCGGAAGAAAGAGAGATTATAGGCCCACTACTTCTTTCCAAAGACGGAGAAGTGGACATAGCGCTTAGGATTAGCCTTGAGGTCAGTGACAAGGCTGTCGGCACTTTGCACCGTATGATTCAGATTGTCGTAGACCGACGGATCGGACATAAGCTTACCCAATGTACCATTGGGGTTTTGCATCTGTTCCATCATGCTGTGCACGCTGCTGATGGTGCGATTGACGTTGTCGAGAGTCGCCTGCAGGTCAAGCTGATTCATCCTGTCAGTCAGCACGGCAACATTCTCCCCGGCCTTGGTGAAAGTACTCGTCATTTGCGGAATATCATTTTGCAACAAAGTATTCAGCTGTTCAGTACTCTTGTTGAGGTTCTCCGTGACAAGTTGTGCATTCTGAATAATCAGTGGCAGATTGGGATTGGACAACAGCAGATTGAGCGTAGTGATAAGCGTATCTACCTTCGACACAACCTGTTCCAACTGAGGAACCATCCCCCCGACCTTTGCCATCAGTCCGTTTACGTCACTGCCCTTGATGGTATCGCCGGGATGATAGGCTTCTGTCAAGTTGGTAGCAAGGAGCATGTTCAGGGTACAACCGCCCAAAACTGCTTCATCAAGCTGCGCCGAGCTGCCTTTCGGAATACGGAGTCCTTTGTCCGCACTGATTTCCACAACGACCTCTCCGGGGCGTTGGTAGTCATAGCTTATATTGCTCACGATGCCCACCTTGTAGCCGTCGGCATAGACAGCACTGCTCTTCGTCAGCCCCTTTGTATTGCGGAAAGTGATGTAATATACCTCTGTGGAGTTAAAAAGATTCACACCTTTCAGGAAATTTATGCCCAGAAAGAGTGCAACAAGGGCAATGACACCCGTGATTCCAATCTTTACTTCAGTCTTCACCTTATATTTACCGTTTAATTATTTACAACTATGTTCATTCTTCCACACATTTTTTCGGATAGCATCTTTTTTTTACTTCCTATATGCCACGAAAGCATTGTAGATACTCTTGGCAAGGGAATTCACCCCTGCTGATGATTTGAGATAAGCCTCTTCAGAAGGGTTATTGATATAGCCCAGCTCAATAAGTACGCTGGGCATGCTGGTGGCACGAAGCACCAGGAAGCCAGCCTGATGCACACCCCTGTCAACGCGCTTCGAACTGTTGCGGAAATGCTTCTGCACCAATCCTGCCAGCTTGACGCTGCGCTCCATATTCTTGTCCTGCATAAGCTCGAAGATAATGTAGCTCTCGCTGGAGTTCGGGTCAAAGCCCTCATACTTTTGCTCATAGCCTTTTTCCAGCGTAATGACAGAGTTCTCACGCCTGGCGACAGCAAGGTTTTCTGCAGCACAATGCATACCGAGGGTGTAGGTCTCCGTACCTTGCGGACCCACCTTGGCAGGCGTACTATTAGTGTGTATGCTGATAAAAAGATCGGCTTTGGCACGGTTAGCAATGTTGGCACGCTCATTCAGTTCCACAAAAACATCAGTTTTTCGCGTATAGACCACTTTCACATCCGGACAATTCTGCTCCACGAGCTTGCCAAAGGCCAGTGCCACGGCCAGATTGATATGCTTCTCCTTACTCGTTTTACTTTGTGTTCCAGGATCCTTTCCGCCATGACCAGCATCAATGACCAGCGTATAAGGCATGGCTGCCAACTGGCAACAAAGTAATAGCAAAACGCAGATACATCGCTTTATCATGTGACTCATATACAAAATTCGTCTGCAAAGGTACAAAATATAATTCAAACTTCAAATAAAATCAAAATTTAATAGAGTCATGCAAAACATTCCTCAATACGTTACGCAGAACAGAGAAGGTTCTTGGAATTTCACAGATAATGGCTGTACCACAGAATTGGTAAGTAGCTAACAATCTCTTTCTACAAAAACAACCTGAAACTATAGAAAATAATTACGCACGAAATATGCAATTTCGTGCGTAATCGACTTATTGACTCGTTTATTTTATCATTATTACCACATCGGGGTAAATGGAGCAGAGGGTACCAGCATGTCATTGATACATCCGTGCAAATCAGTATTTGCTGAAGTATCCATTTTTAATACAGGAGCACCTTCGCTTAAATCCAGACTGCCTAATTCTATACGGAATACAGAGAACTGGTAAGAAAGTCCAAAGTAATAAATAAGATTTTTGGCATCCGAAACACTACGCCATTGGGTAGAGGACAAGTTGGGGGCATTCTCTAACTCATAGCCCAACGGAACTGCTACGTTATTCAGCACACTCAACACCTGAGCAGCTGCAGCCTTATAGTCCACATTAGTCGGAATATGCTCAATAAAAAACGATGCACGGGCAAAGCGGTCAGGACTACGCACAGTCCCAGGCAGCATGTTGGCACCGCCTATCTGTCGCCAATAGTTGTTTATGGCAAGCATTTGCTCAAAGGGAGGATCATTAGTCAATACACGGTTATCGCGTGAGACATAAACATCAAGATGTCCGTTCTGAAACTCCATGACCAATGTATTGCCTGAACGGTCAGTAACAGCCCAGTGTAAGGCAGCAGTAGTCCCCTCATCGAAGGTCTGACCATAGATAGCAAACTCATTCTCCTTTAACCACTGATGCACTTCGTCGACCGTCGTAAAATTATCAAGGAAGTAACTCACGAAAACTGCCAGGCTCATAGAACGCAACTTTCCATCAGCCGATGTGCGATAGATAGACCCTTTGCAGAATAAGGCATTCATTACGAGACCCGCCTCGTTCATCCCTTCTGTCACACCGCCATCATACGACACAGCCAACACAGAGCCATACTTCGACTTCCAATGAAACGTGTTACCCGATGGCATACCCTGTTTTTGCATTCCACGCGGATAAACATAGAGGTTTGTAGGAATCGGAGTACGCCAATCAAGAGTACGACCCACAAGAGTCAGGCTATCATGCCCCAAGAATACAACACGAGAACAAGAATACGCATTGTCACATCCACACGCCAGAGCAAGAATGAAAAGAATTAAGTATTTCTTCATAATTTTTAATTTTAGCAAGGCAAAGTTACATTTATTTTTACAAATAACACAACATATTTTCAAGAATTAATTGCCAAAACAAAATTTTGGATTCTGAACTTAGAAAATAAACAAACAACAAAAAATCCCCGCACGTCCGTCAGGACATGCGGGGATTCAATATAAAAATATAAAAAACGGCGGCTACCTACTCTCCCACGGGTGTGCAGTACCATCGGCGCGGGCGGGCTTAACTTCTCTGTTCGGAATGGGAAGAGGTGGAACCCCGCCACCATAGCCACCTGAATATATGGCGACATACTACAAGCAAAAGCAAACGTGCGGCGAATACATACACTGAAAGTACACCGC
>JAFLUV010000181.1 GCA_022508635.1 Prevotellaceae bacterium | reverse complement strand
AGCCGAAGAACTGAAGCTCTCCGACATCACGCCCAGTCTGTACTTCCATCCCGCAGACGACCTCGCCTCGGCCATAAAGGGGGCCACCCTGCAATGGGTCAAGGAGAGTGCCGGAGAGGCAGAGGACGATAACGCTGCTGCCGGCGATGACAGCAGCGCTACCGTGCCCGGTGGTGCTCTGGATGAATGATCTTTTTCCCTGATCAGGGAGAAGACTTACAGAAAAGCGGCAGGCAAGCTGTTTCGGCTTGCCTGCCGTGTCTTTTTGCGTTGTTGTAGGGATGAGGCCGGCACGCTGGGCTATGTCCGGCGGCAGGGTGGAGGAGACGGGGCGGCGCGGTATCGGGCGGGTAAGGCAAAAAACATGGCGGAAAGCTTTGTGCTTCGTGGTTTTCTTCGTACCTTTGCGCTGCAAAAAAGACGAAAGCGATGAATATACTCGAACTCAGCGAACAGGAAATCATACGGCGCAACAACCTTCAGCAGCTGCGCGACCTCGGCATAGACCCCTATCCGGCAGCGGAATATCCGGTCGATGCCTTCAGTACGGACATCAAGGCCGAATTTACCGACCTTCCCGTTACGGGAAAGGATGAGGAGGGGCGCGACATACGCGAGGCAGCTACGCCGGAGAACAGCCGTTGCGTCTGCATCGCCGGCAGGATGATGTCGAAGCGCATCATGGGCAAGGCTGCATTCATGGAGTTGCAGGACAGCAAGGGGCGCATCCAGGTTTACGTGACAAGGGATGCCCTGGCCAAGGGAGACGATACCGGCATGTATACGACCGTCTTCAAGAAGCTGCTCGACCTCGGGGACTTCATCGGCATACGCGGCTATGTCTTTCGTACACAGACGGGAGAGGTGAGCGTACACGCACAGGAGCTTACCCTGCTCTCGAAGAGCCTGCGACCCCTGCCCGTCGTAAAGACCGATGCCGACGGACGTGTCTACGATGCCTTCGACGATCCGGAGTTGCGCTACAGGCAAAGGTATGTGGATCTTATCGTGAACGACGGCGTGAAGGAGACATTCCTCAAGCGCAGTACCATCATACGTACCATGCGCGCCTTTTTCGACCGTCACGGCTATACTGAAGTAGAGACCCCGACGCTGCAAAGTATCGCTGGCGGAGCCTCAGCCCGTCCTTTCATCACCCATTTCAATGCCTTGAACACGCCTATGTACATGCGCATTGCAACGGAACTATACCTGAAGCGGCTCATCGTGGGCGGCTTCGAAGGTGTCTACGAAATAGGAAAGAACTTCCGCAACGAAGGCATGGACAAGAACCACAATCCGGAGTTCACGTGCATGGAACTTTACGTCAGCTATAAGGACTACAACTGGATGATGACTTTCACCGAGACAATGCTCGAGGAGATCTGCATCGCCGTCAACGGCAAGCCCGAGGCAGAGATAGACGGCAAGGTTATAAGCTTCAAGGCTCCCTTCCGCCGGCTGCCCATCCTCGAAGCCATTAAGGAAAAGACCGGATACGACTTGAGCACGATGGACGAGGATGCCATCCGTGAGGTCGCACGAAAGTGCGGAGTGGAGGTTGACGACACAATGGGGCGCGGCAAACTTATCGACGAAATTTTCGGAGAAACCTGCGAAGGCAGCTTTATTCAACCGACCTTTATCACCGACTATCCCGTCGAAATGTCCCCGCTGACCAAAATGCACCGTTCTAAACCCGGTCTCACCGAACGTTTCGAACTAATGGTCAACGGCAAGGAACTTGCCAATGCTTATAGCGAATTGAACGATCCCATAGACCAGGAAGAACGTTTCGTTGAGCAGATGAGATTAGCCGACAAAGGCGACGACGAAGCAATGATCATCGACCACGATTTCCTGCGTGCACTGCAATACGGCATGCCACCTACCAGTGGCATTGGTATCGGCATCGACCGGCTGACGATGCTCCTCACAGGCAAGCCCTACATACAGGAGGTCCTCTTCTTCCCGCAGATGAAGCCCGAAGTAAAGGCACCGCGCGACAAGGACGAAGCATTCACGGCATTAGGCATACCGCAGGATATCGTTCCCATACTCCGTAAAGCTGGCTATAACCTTATTACTACCCTCGCAGGCACCGCATCCGCAAAGCTCCAGCAGCAGATAGTAGAGATAATCAAGAAGTATAAGCTCGACGTAGAGAGACCATCGCAGGAAGACATTGCCGCCTGGGTAGCCAACGCAGAACACATAAACTAAGACAGCGACGCAACATTGGAACAACTGGGCAACATAGCCGTGATGGGCGGCGGCAGCTGGGCTACGGCTATCGCCAAGATGCTACTCGAGAAAAACGAGCGGATATGGTGGTACCTCCGCCGCGAAGACCGCATAAAGGACTTTCAACGTACCGGACACAACCCCGCCTATCTTACCAGCGTTTGTTTCGACACCAAACGAATCAATTTCGACACCGACATCAACAACATTGTCTCTGCCTGCCAGACGCTTATCTTCGTTACCCCGTCGCCTTATTTGAAAGGACATCTCAGTCGCCTCCACCTCAGACTAAGAGACAAGTTTATCGTTACGGCCATCAAAGGTATCGTCCCTGACGAGAACCTCGTATGCTCTGACTACTTCAACCAGATGTATAACGTTCCCGAGGCCAACCTTGCAGTACTTGGAGGCCCCAGCCACGCCGAAGAAGTCGCCTTGAATCGCCTAACCTACCTCACCATAGGATGCTGCGACAGGGACAAGGCAAAGCTATTTGCCGACATGATCTCCAGTAAATACGTCAAGGCAAAGACTAGCAGCGACGTTATTGGCATCGAGTACGCAAGTGTCCTTAAAAACGTTTACGCCATAGCAGCCGGTATATGTCACGGACTGAAGTACGGCGACAACTTCCAGGCCGTCCTTATGAGTAATGCGGTGCAGGAAATGGATCGCTTCCTCAACACCGTACATCCCATAGAGCGTAACATTACCGAAAGCGTTTACACAGGCGATCTGCTCGTCACGGGCTACTCTAATTTTAGTCGCAACCGCGTCTTCGGCACCATGATAGGCCAGGGCTACAGCGTCAAGAGTGCACAACTGGAGATGGAGATGATAGCAGAAGGCTATTTCGCTGCCAAATGCATGAAGGATATCAACCGCCACCTTCACGTTAACATGCCCATCCTCGATGCCGTCTATAACATCCTGTACGAACGAATAAGCCCTACCATAGAAATAAAACTCTTGAGCGAAACATTCCGATAGCGAGGCTCCTCACTTATTTCCTCGATTCTTTTTTCACTCCATTTTCAGACTCAACGTTATTTCAAATGAGGGTTCGCCTTTATTTCCATAAAGCTCTCTCGTTTCCTTGCAGGCTCTTCTTTACCTTATTTAATTAATGTACGCGTACCTATATAATATAACGTGAGTTCGACGAATTTTCAAGAATGTTAAGTTGTTAATAATCTTATAGA
>JAFLUV010000180.1 GCA_022508635.1 Prevotellaceae bacterium | reverse complement strand
TAGGATTTTGTAGTCGACGAAATAGGATTTTGTCAGCCACAAAATAGGATTTCGTCAACGTGTTAATTATCAGCACATTGCAAGAACTCCCTATTTTCTCGTCATGAGATGGTGCTTCTCTGGCATATTTATGCAGGAGAACACCACGTCCGGAGGCTCGGAAGGTGCCGTCCGGAGGCTTGGCCTGCATCCACGCAAGCCCTGGAAAGCAACGACCGTAAAGCCACTGAAGTGTTAATTAAATGTTAAATCACGCAAAAAGCTTGGACAGTACATGTCAAATGCACTACCTTTGCAGCGTACTATTTAACTAATACACTATAAAGACACCGTAGAAAGCATTGCATGCAAGCAAACATAGCACTCTCGGAGAGACAAAAGAACCTAAACCCTAACACCTAATTACAATGATCAGTATCAACGACATCACGTTCGGCTACGGCAAGAACCAGCCCGTGCTGGACGGCTTCTCGCTCGACTTCGGGCAGGGAGGCACCTACGGCCTTCTGGGAAAGAACGGCACCGGAAAGAGCACACTGCTCTACCTGATGATGGGACTGCTGCGGCCGCAGAAGGGCGAAGTCAGCATCGACGGCACCCCGGCAGGACTGCGCAGGCCGGAAGTACTCAGCGAAATGTTCCTCGTGCCGGAGGAATACGACCTGCCGCACACCACCCTCAGGCAGTACATCAGGGCACTCATGCCCTTCTACCCCCGCTTCAGCCAGGAACTGCTGGAACGCTGCCTCGACAACTTCGAGATGACCACCGACATACGTCTCGGACAGCTCTCCATGGGGCAGAAGAAGAAAGTCTGCATGAGCATCGCCATCTCCGCCAACACACGCTACCTGCTCATGGACGAGCCCACGAACGGACTGGACATCCTCTCGAAGAGCCAGTTCCGCAAGGCCATCATAGACAGCATGTCGGAGGAGAGGACGGTCATCGTCTCCACCCACCAGGTGCACGACGTAGAGCGGCTGCTGGACCACGTCTGCATCATAGACCGCAACCGCGTCCTGCTCAACGAGCCGCTCGTGGAGAAGGACGAAGCCGTCAACCTCGAGGAACTCTTCGTCCAGACCGTAGAGAAAGCACATTGACAACGAACCAACCAAGAAAGACTTACCAAAGATGAAAGAATTTAACCTGCAACGCTTCCTGAGCGTCGCCCGCTGGGATCTCAGCATCAACAGCCAGTTCTATACCCGCTCCGCCCTGCTCATAGTAGCCATCGTCTGCATGCCGGTCGTATGGTTCCACCTCTACGCCTTCTTCATGGACATAAGCATGCCTGAGAGCATAAACCTCTCCAATGGTTTCGCCATGTCCATGGTATGGATAAACAAAGGCTGCTACCTCATCGCCTCGGGCTACATGTTCCACAACCTGCTCACCAAGCAGGGACGCATCGGCGAACTCACGCTTCCGGCCACGAACCTGGAGCGCTTCCTCTGGCACGTCATAGTCACCGTGATAGGCGTCCGGGTAGCCTGCCTGGCCGGTGTCCTGGTAGCCGACCTGATGAACACTGTCCTTATCCTAAGGATTCCGGGCGAAGAAAGCGAGTCTATTACGGCAGCTATGTTCGGTTTTCCCCATGTTCTCACCGAGAGCTTCGGAGGCGACAGAGTAGAAGGAATCGCACTCAGCCTGTTCATCCTGCTCATAACCTTCTGCTACATCAGGAGCTTCTGCCTCTTCAATGCATGGAAGTACCGCCACAACATCCCCCTGACGTTCATCTTCTACTCCCTCATGGGCCTTCTCCTGCCCATACCCATCGCCCTTATATCCGACCACTTCAGCGACTTGGAAAACTGGGAAACCTTCATGCGCATCATGCTGTGGCTGGAGGAGGCAGGCGCGGTACGCATCCTCATCTGCATGAACGTCTTTGCCGCCCTGCTATACACCGCCATCTGGCTCCTGACCTACCGGCTCTACAAGCGGGCACAACTGACCACCAAGCGTAATCCCTGACACTATGGAATTCAAGAACAACAAACCCATCTTCCTGCAGATAGCCGAACAGGTCTGCAACGAGATACTCGAGGGACGCTATCCCGAAGGAGAACGCATGCCCAGCGTGCGGGAGTACGCGGCAGAGGTGGAGGTCAACGCCAACACCGTGGTCCGCTCCTACGACTGGCTGGGACAGAGGGACATCATCGCCAGCCGCCGCGGCATGGGCTACTACGTCTGCACGGGTGCCACGGAGCGCATCCGGCAGAGCCTGCGCGAAGCCTTCTTCGGCGAGACACTGCCAGAACTCGTCGCACAGATGAGGAAGCTCGGCATCAGGCCCGAAGAGGTGACCGCGGCACTGCAAGCCCCGGACGCGCCCTGACGCAAGGTCCGTCCACAGGCATCCCTCATACATTATATATAATATATGGTATATAATACAACGCTTAACACACTACCTACGATGAACAAACTACCTACGATGAACAAACACATTTCCCTTGCCATTGTGCTCCTCGCAGCACTGGCACTCGCCACCTCGTGCGACAAGATGATAGACAAAGCCGTATGGAATGCGTTGGACACCAGCAGTCACGGCTACCAAGACTCCGAGAAGTGGGGCAAGGTCACCGTCCGACAGCTTCCCGCCCATCCCTTCAGCGAAGTGAAGCTCCAGGGCTCCGTCCGCATGGAGTATACACAGGCAGACACCTGCTCCATCGAAGTATACGGCAACGAGAAAGCCATCGACGCCTACGCCTTCAAGACCGACGACGACGAACTCGAAGTCGAGCTGAAGGAAAATCGCGGAAGGATAAACCAGGACACCCCTGCCGTCACCATTCGCATCACAGCCCCCTACCTCACGGAAGTCTCCGGAGCCGGTGCCTCCGAAATCGTCTTCACGAATGACGTGGAGCAGGACAAGGAGCTGGAAGTCGACCTCAGAGGAGTAGGCACGATAGCCATCGGAGCATTCAAGGCGCCTGCACTGGAGCTAAGCATCAGCGGTGCAGGCAAGGCAATCCTGGGCGACGTCCGCACGACGGAAAGCACGGACATAGAAGTATTTGGATCAGGCAACCTGGACGGCACCCTCACGTCCGACAAGCTGAAGCTGAGATTGACGGGTTCGGCACACGGCGAGTTAGAAATCCACTGCAAGCGCACGGAGGCCACGGTATCGGGGGCAACAAGCTTCACCTTCAAGGGCGAGACGGCCGACTTCAAGCTGAGCACGAGCGGTGCCTCCCACGTGAACTACGACGACTTCAAGGTAGGCAAGTGAAGCCCTGACCCGTGCAGTGAAGTCCTTATTCGTGTAAGGAGGGAAACAAAAGTGGTGCAAAACTTGCAGAGTAGGAAATAATGTCGTAATTTTGCACCCGAAATCTCCGTAAGCGGGCTGGGAGGGGTTGTCTGTTCCCGGTGGTTAGTTCCCCAGCCCGCGAAGGGCGGTTCGGTAGCTCAGTCGGATTAGAGCAACAGCCTTCTAAGCTGTGGGTCATGGGTTCGAGTCCCATCCGAATCAC
>JAFLUV010000018.1 GCA_022508635.1 Prevotellaceae bacterium | reverse complement strand
CGATACCACTCGGGTCATCCTAAACATCCACCCGAGTGGGAGGAAAAAGACACTCGGGTGTACCCATTTCACGAGAATTTCGTCGAACTCACGTTATTTAACTTGAAAGCTTAAATTTTTTGAACGATGTCCTACTACACCCCTTTAGTTAAGTGTTTCTAAAACTTTATTTTGGGGGAAACGGAATAAAGCAAAAGTCCGGAAGATCTTGTTCGCGGACTTTATTAAAATATAATCTGTAAGTGTGACTCCGCTGGGATTCTAACCCAGGACCTTCAGAACCGGAATCTGACGCTCTATACAGCTAAGCTACGGAGCCGTTGTTTTATAAGTATTATCTTGAGAACTGAACTCCTCCCACACGTGCCAGATTTTATTCCATTGTATGGAAGATGATGTTCTGCCTGCAACCTGCAATCTTCTGTGCTAAAGTTAGAATGGCAAGTCGTCTGTGGCAGAAGAAGCTTCGAAGGGATCAGTTGCTGCCATAGGTGCAGCTTGAGGTGCAGCTACAGGTGCCTGGGAAGTGGGGACAGTTGGAGCAGGAGCTGCCTGACCGCGATCGATGCGAAATGCGCGGACATCGTTGAACCATCGGCCATTGTATTCGTGGGCATCAATATCAAAGTGTACGGTCAGTAATTCACCAACCTGAATGTTGAATGCCTGCAATCTCTCTGTGCCAAAGACATCAAAGACCAACTTACGCGGATAGTCACCAGGGACTTCCAAAACATAGGATTTGGCTTTCCACTCATTTCCTGTTCTATTGCTGACGCCGCCGCGTTCGTTGAATTCGGCTATAATTTTACCTGTTACTTCCATGTTTATACATAATTTTTCTAATTGCAGTGCAAAGGTATAAAAAAAAGAAGAAAAGGCGTTTTTTTTATACCTTTTTTTTGCCATAGCATGAAAAAAATATAACTTTGTAGAGCAAAATAAGTATAAACAACTATAGTAGTATGAATTTCAAAGTATCAAGCACGGCATTTTACAGCCGTCTGACTGCTGCCAGCAAGGTGATGGCAAGCAAAAACTCTATGCCCATTCTGGATTGTTTCTTGCTCGATGTGAATGGTGGAACAGTTACCATCACGGCTTCTGATAGCGAGAAATACTTTATCACGACTGTTCCTCTTGTGGAACAGAGTGGCGATGCTCGCTTCTGCATTCCTGCAAAGACAATCATGGAATCGATGAAAGAACTGGCAGAGCAACCTCTTAGCATCGGTTACAATCCTGATACACAAGAAGTAAAGGTCGTCCATAACTCTGGTTCCTTTGCAGTCATGGCTATGGATGCTGCTCCTTATCCTGTGGCAAAGACGGTAGGCGAGGATGCCACACACATTGAGATGCCTGCTAGTGTATTGCTTAATGGTATCAACCGCTGCCTTTTTGCAACGGCAAACGATGAGATTCGTATGGTAATGAATGGTGTCTATGTCGACATCAAGCCCGATTGTATCGTTTTTGCTGGTACGGATGGACGCAAGTTAGTGCGCAACACGAACCATACGGTCAAAAGCGGACTGACTGCAGGCTTCATTTTACAGAAAAAGGTTTCGAGCGTCCTGAAAGCTGTACTTACCAAGGCTGACGAGAACATTACTATTGCTTTTGATTCTGAAAAGGCAACGGTTTCTTCTGCTGACATGGTGATGCACTTCCGTCTTATTGAAGGACGTTATCCAAATTATAATGCAGTTATTCCCGAGAATAATCCCTATTCGGCTTGCGTGGATCGTCAGGCACTCATCAGTGCCTTGAAGCGTGTCAGTGTGTTCTGTAATCAGAGTAGTTCCCTTGTTAAGCTTGAACTGGCGAACAACAATATCAAACTTACTGGTCAGGATAGCGAATATGCAACTCGTGCCGAGGAATTCATTCTCTGCGAGTATACGAGCACTCCCATCAGTATTGGTTTCAGTTGTACATTCCTGCTTGAGATTGCCGGCATCATGGATTGTGAGACGCTCAAGGTTGAGGTGGCCGACCCAAGCCGTCCGGGTGTAATACGTCCGGCAGAGGAGAATTCAGAGGACGAGGTGCTGATGCTACTCATGCCTATGCGCGTGGAAGATTGATATTTAAGGAATAGTGCGAGATGAAGCTCAAACTGGAAAGACCGATTATCTTTTTTGATCTTGAGACGACAGGGCTGACGATAGGCAAGGATCATATCGTTGAGCTCTGTTTTATTCGCTTGGAGCCGAATGGCTGTGAGAGAGCAGAAACGCTACGCTTTAATCCTGGTATGCATATACCCAAAGAAAGTAGTGACGTGCATGGTATCAAAGACGAGGATGTCAAGGATTGTCCTACGTTTGCAGAAAAGGCTGCGGAGTTGGCTCAGGTGTTCGAAGGTTGCGATATAGCAGGCTACAACAGCAACCGCTTCGATGTACCTATGCTGGCGGAGGAGTTTGCCCTTGCTGGCGTTGATATTCATATCGAAGAAAAGCGGTTGGTTGATGTGCAGAATATTTTCCATAAAATGGAGCAGCGTACCCTTGTGGCTGCCTATAAGTTTTACTGCGGACGTGATCTGGAGGCTGCCCATAGTGCATTGGCTGACACACGCGCCACTCTTGAGGTGCTTGAGGCACAGCTCGATCGCTATTCCGATACTTTGCAGAACGATGTATCCTTCCTTGCAAACTTTACGCAGATGGTACGGGGTGTTGACCTTGCTTGTCGTTTCATCTATGATGATAACAACGTGGAGATAGTGAATTTTGGCAAGTACAAGGGACAGCCTTTGCGCGATGTCTTGCGCAAGGATCCCAGTTACAAAAACTGGATATTGCAGGGTGATTTTACGCAGAACACGAAACAAACTCTTGAACGACTCGTGTTAAAGTATGCTGGAAAATAAGAAGATAGTTCTTGGTGTAACGGGAAGCATTGCTGCCTATAAAGCATGTTTGTTGGTTCGGCTTCTTATAAAGAGGGGTGCTGAGGTGCAGGTCGTTATGACGCCTGCTGCCAAGGAGTTTGTCACACCTCTGACGTTTTCTACTTTGACGCATAAGCCTGTTGTCAGTGAGTTCTTCGACCGTCGCGATGGCAGTTGGCATTCACATGTCGACATTGGAACGTGGGCCGATGCAATGCTTATAGCGCCTGCTACGGCAAGCACCATTGGCAAGATGGCAAACGGTGTGGCAGACAACATGCTTGTTACGACTTACTTAAGCATGCGGGCTCCTGTCTTTGTTGCTCCTGCCATGGATCTTGACATGTATGCTCATCCTTCTACTCAGAAGAATTTGCGACAGCTTTCCCGATATGGTAACCATATTATCGATCCGGGTACGGGTTTTCTGGCTTCGAGCTTGGAGGGAAAGGGGCGTATGGAAGAGCCGGAACGGATTGTTGAGGCGTTGGATGAGTATTTTACGAAGGGGGCTTCTCTGTCTGGGAAGACGGTGCTTATTACGGCGGGTCCTACTTATGAGAAGATAGATCCTGTGCGTTTCATTGGTAACTATAGCAGCGGGAAAATGGGTTTTGCTTTGGCTGAGGCTTGTGCCAGGCGGGGTGCTAAGGTGATGCTTGTCAGTGGTCCTGTTACGTTGAGCGCTGAGCATCCATCCATTCATCGCATCGATGTGGAGAGTGCAGGGGAGATGTATGCTGCGGCAACGGAGCATTTCCCTGCTGCTGACATTGCCATTCTCTGTGCTGCTGTGGCAGACTTTACGCCAAAGGCCATGGCAGAGAGGAAGATAAAGCGGGAAGGTGAAGGTATGGTGCTCGAGCTGCATCCTACGCAGGACATTGCTGCTGCTCTTGGTGCAATGAAGCGCAAGGGACAGTTGGTGGCGGGCTTTGCATTGGAGACGGACCACGAACTGGACAATGCTCGCAGAAAGCTGGAGAGCAAGAATCTTGACTTCATCGTACTGAATAGTCTCCGGGACAAGGGTGCAGGCTTCCGTGGGGATACGAACAAGGTGACGATCATTGAACCTCAGGGTGTTACTGCCTATGATACGAAGTCGAAGCGCGAGGTGGCCGAGGATATTGTCGGATTTATAGTTCAGAAGTTAGGATGAGCAGGTTTTGTTTCATTGTCATGTCCTTTTTTATGCTTCAGTGTCTCGGCTTGAGCGCACAGGAGCTGGATGCGCGTGTCACTGTCAACTACACACAGATAGAAAGTGCGCGGACGGAGTTGTTCGATGCTTTGCAGACGAAGCTGACTGAGTTCCTCAACAATCGCAAGTGGACGGATATTCCTTTCCGGGAGAACGAGAAGATTCAGTGCAGCTTTAACATTACGGTCAGGACCTATAGCCAGGAGGAGAATACGCTTGAGTGTACGCTGCTCATGAGCAGCAGCCGTCCGGTCTACGGCTCGTCGTACAGTACTGTGGCCTATTCCGTGAACGATGCCGACTTTACCTTCGCCTTCACGGAGTTCGACCAGCTTGAGTATCAGGAGAACCAGATTGACAACAATCTCGTGGCCCTGCTTTCCTACTATGCCTATATGATAATAGGCATGGATCTCGACACGATGGGGCTGATGGGCGGTACGGACTGCTTTCATACTGCCGAGGATATTGCTACGGCTGGCGAGAGTATGGGATTCCCGGGGTGGAAGGCATTTGGCGATAGCGGCAATCGTTTCGGGTTGCTGAACGACTACATGGACGGTGCGATGGAGGTGATGCGCGAGTTCAATTATGTCTATCACCGCAAGGGACTCGACCGCATGGCCGAGGCTCCCGACAGTGCCCGTGCAGCCATTGTCGACGGGCTGGAGCTGCTTCGCGAGGCGAATCGTGCGAAGAGCATGACGAGGGTTGCCCAGCTTTTCACCGAATACAAGCGCGATGAGCTGGTCAACATCTTTGCCGGGAAAGGTACGACGGAGGAGAAGAACAAGGCCTACGAGATACTTTTCGCAATCGATGCTTCGCAGAACAATACCTGGGAGAAGATAAAGAAATGACGAGGCTCGTGCCTTGCCGGGCAGGCCGCTCTGATAATCATCGCTTTTGTCTGCTTGTTATAATTCACTGACTTTCATTGCAATGTCGTAAGGTCTCCGCGATGTTGCCAGCTTCGCAGGAGCTTTCCTGGCTCGAGCTTACGCAGAGCCTCTTCATGCCGTTAATAATGGCGGTCAATGCCTCCTGTCTTGTCCCTTTCGCAAGTAGAGTCTTCTTCCAGCTGAAGTAGAGTCTTCTTCCGGCTGAAGTAGATACTACTTCCGGCTGAATGAGTATACTACTTCCGGCTGAATGAGTATACTACTTCCGGCTGAGGTAGATTTTACTTCCGGCCGGAGGTGCTTACTATGCATTTTAGCAGACGGCAACAGTAAATGCGCATAGTCCTTTTTCCGTCAGTTTGCAGTATAGCTTGGGGCAGTTTTCTCCTTTTTATGTGCAGCCGCTCTCCTCTTTGCGTGTCGTGTCTGGCATGAGCATGCCTCTGCCGCCTTGCAATTGGCAGGGACAGGGGACAATGCCTTGCATGCACTTCTGCTGATGGTTGTCGGGAGGAATGCCTTTGTCCGTTACCGTCCATCGTGCGGCAACGGACAAGGCATGCTTAATGGATTTCCAGGGGTATGCCCCGTGAAGTCTTGTCCTTATTTTTTACGAAACAGGCTCCAGCCTTTCTTTTCGTTCTTCGGACCGTAGCCGTAACCATAGCCGTATCCGTACTTCTTGTTCTGGTTCCGGCTGTCATTGAGGACGATGCAGAGATGGTTGAACTTCTTCTCCTGGTGCAGGCTCTCCAGTTCTGGCAGGAAGCGACGGTCAATCTTCGTCTCGCGCAGAACGTAGATGGTCATGTCTGCCACGCGAGCCGTGATGCCGGCATCGGCCACCATCTGTGCAGGAACATTGTCGATGACGACATAGTCGTAATGCTTCTTCAGCTCCTCTATGCAGCGATCCAGACGGTCGCTCATGAGCAGCTCGGCAGGGTTTGGCGCAGCTATGCCTGCAGGCAGGAAGTCCAAGTTACATTCTTTGCTCTGCGGCGTCACCAGCCTGAGTACGTCGTCCTCCGCACCTGAGAGGTAGGAAGTGAGGCCTTGCCTGCTGCTCAGGTTGGAGAGCCTGCTCGACGTGCGCTTGCGTATGTCGGCATCAATGAGTACAACCTTCTTGCCGTTCAAGCCAAGCGTGGCGGCAAAGTTGCGACTGATGAATGTCTTTCCCTCACCCGGCATGGTGCTTGTGAGCATAATCACGCGTGCGTCCTTGCGTATGAACTGCATGTTAAAGCGCATCATGCGGAATGCTTCGACGATGACGTCATCGTTCTGGCTCGTGACGATGAGGTCGGAGTCCTGCGCGTGCGTGCCGGACTGTCTGTGAGGCACATCGCAGAGAATCGGTATGGTCGTGTACTTCTCTATGTCCTTACGCCCGTGTACCGTTGTGTCCAGGACAGTTCGCAGGCGGAAGTAGAAGAAGGGGACGACGGTTCCGATAATCAGAGCCAGCAGCATGGTGACCAGCCTGCGCGGAGCAATGGGGATGCGGCTGCCGAAGGGCTGTTCCACGATACGGATGTTCGCCTCGGTGATGGCAAGCTGCAGGGCAGTCTCCTCACGCTTGTTGAGCAGGAAGGTGTAGAGCGTCTCCTTGATGCTGTGCTGGCGTGTGATGTCGATAGCCGTCTTTTCCTTCTGCGGCACGGCACTCAGGTTGCTCATGAGCCCTGCCTCTTCGGCTTTCGCCTTTTCCGCCTGAAGCTTGAGGCTTGCACTGTAGCCCTTGAGCGAGGCAGTAAGTGCAGCACGCATCTGTGTGAGGTTGAGGTCGAGATCCTGAATGGCAGGGCTGCTCTCCGATGAATTCTCTGCCAGACGGTTACGTTGCAACATTAACTGATTGTAGTTGTTAATCTGCGAGGCAATGCCTGCATCGCTGATACCGCCCATCGAGGGAATCAGGCTGTTGCCTGTGCTGTTTTGCGTCATGTGATCCACGAGGTACTCTACCATCGCATACTGTGTCTCAGCCTGTACGGTGCGCTGACGTGCCAGGTTGCTCTGTGCAATGTAGGCATCGCTGCTGGCCTTGAAATCCACCAGGCCGCTGTTCTGCTTGAAGTCGGCCATCCTGCCTTCCACTTCGCTCAGCTCAGAGTGGATGAGTGCGATACGATCTTCGATAAACTGGAATGTACTCTTGGCCATCTGGTTTTTGTCCTCAATGATGCTACGCTTGTAGGCATTGAGCAAGCCGTTCAGTATGTCATCGGCACGCTTGATGCTTGTATCCGTGCAAGTGATGCGTACCAGCGTGCTCTCCTTGTCAACCTCGCCGCTACTTACCTGATTGTAGAGCATGACGGCAGCATCCTCAATGCTGATGCGCTGCACGCTGACGGTTCTGTCAATGAAATCATCGAGCTTCCCGTCTGTAGGGACTGCGATGAACTCGCCGAAGGGTGTCTTCACAACCTTGCTCCATTCAACCTTTGCCGTGAAGTCGGATTTCTGCATGGGCAAGCCGTAGCTGACATCAGAGATAGTCCCGCCCTTGTCACTGTCGATTGTCAGCTTGAAACTTGCCGGTACGGTAAACTCTGAAAGAAAGTTTATGGTGAAAGGCCGGCTATTATAGAGCGACACATTGCGCAGGCCAACGCGCGTGCTATACATAACGTCAAGCTGGAGTTCCCTTGCAACCTCACGTGCAAGTTGGAAGGAGTGCAGAATGTAAACCTCGTTCTTGACGCTCGAGCCGGCCAGCACGCCGTTCAATTGCATCAAGGCATCAGTGTTGATGCCAGAGCGTCTGCCGCTGCTGGAGCCGTTGTCGTCCTTGACAAGCATTACGGCTTGCCGCTGGTAGACGTTGGACTTAGTGGCCAGATAGAGGCACGCTAAAGCCAGGCACACAATGACGGAGAAAAGGAACCAGCCCCAGTTGGTGAGGAACGTGTCGAGGATGTCGCGCAGCATGATCTCCTCTTCATGTTCAAAGCTGGAACTACTGTGACGAGTGTGGTCAGATGTGCAATTACTGATATTGTTTTCCATTTCGAGGTGCTATTTTTTTAGTGCAACAATGAGTGATACAATACTTACAACCATGCCGACAACGGTGCTGCCAACAGACAGCCAAGTGTAACTGGTGCTGCCCTTCACGCGCTGACTCTTATTGGGCTGTACATAAATGATATCATTCTGTTGCAGATAATAGGCAGGCGAATTGAATACCGCTTGGTTATCAAGCAAGTTGACTTCGTAAGTCTTTCGTGTACCGTTCTCTTCGCGAACCACCAGGACATTGTCGCGATAGGCGCTGTTGGTGAGGTCACCAGCCTTGCCCAGAGCTTCCAGAATGGTAAGACGCTCGCCTTGATAAGTCTGTGTGCCGGGATTCTTGACGTCACCCAGGATAGTCACCTTGAAGCTCATAATCTTCGTGTTGACCACAGCATCGTTGATGTAGCCTTCGGTAATCATACGTTTCTGTATCATCTCGGAAATCTGTCGCGTTGTCATGCCGCCCACATGCAATGTGCCAAAAATAGGAAACTCTATGTTTCCCTCCATATCAACCTGGAAGTAAGAAACGCCGGAAGTGACATTAATAGTATTGGTTCCCGCCTGTGAGTTATTGCCGCCGCCAATGAGCGTATTGTTGTTGAAGCGAGCTATCAGTTCAATATCCTTGCTTGCAACGGAAATGGCAAGCTGGTCGTCAGGCTGCACCTGCAATTCAAAATGATCCTTAATCTCCTGAGGAACAGTATATGCTTGCGTGGCTCCCTGCAAGTATATCATTTTCTTGTTCGAAATGCAGGAGGTCATCAGACTTATACACGCAATACAGACTATGTGTGAAAGTGATATCCTTTTCATTATCTTTGATGAATTTGAGTTTGCAAAAATACTAAAAAAAACGTAAAACAGACGTAATTTTGAAATATTATTTCCCGAATATGCAACATTTGTCGCAAAGATTTAGTAACTTGCGCCCATAAATAACATTAAGTATTTATGCAGAGAAAGAAACGATTGTATTTACTATTGCTATGCCTGCTGCCATGCCTCCTTGGTTTAGCGCAAGAAGTATTCAGAGGCAATGCGTCATACTATTCTGACAAACTTCATGGACATCGTATGGCGAACGGTGAACGATACGATCGCGATGATATGACGTGCGCACATTTGAAGTTCCCTTTTGGCACATTGTTGAAAGTGCGAAACCCGCTCAATGACAAGACGGTTATTGTTCGCGTCACCGATCGCGGCCCCTACTCAAAACGGTTCATCATCGATTTAAGTCGTGCAGCTGCCGCAAAGCTTGGTATCATTGCTGCAGGTTTCAGCCAAGTGGAGATAACGCCTTACCACCCAAAAGTAGTGCCTTACCGGGCAGAAGAGGACAGCTTACCAGAGATTCCAGAACTTGACCTGCAGTACACCCCGGTTGCAACTTATCCAACTCCGGTCTGGCAAGCTGACTCGACAAAAACAGAATGACAACTCCTGTTTCTGCATGAACCTGTGTCCTGCTTTATGAGGATGCCACTGGCGTACCCATTCTGAAACATCCATTGATTTAACCCTTATGAGAATCACATTTTACCCTATCATTATGCTGCTTCTGCTCGCCGCCTCCCGTCTCGATGCAGAAGAATTGCCCGTCTTGCGCATTTCATTTCCCGCCTCCAAACTCACCGACACCTACGTTCAAGGCGAGATGGCACTCGAGGACACCGACGGCAGCCTCGTCAGCCTGCCCGCCAAGTTCAAGACACGCGGCGCAACGGCCAAACAATACTCCTCGAAGCCCTCGTTCAACATGAAGCTGCGCGAGGCCGACGGCACGGAAATCGACTCCACACTGCTCGGACTGCGCTGCGCTTCGTCGTGGATTCTCGATGCAATGGCCATAGACCGCATCTGCATGCGCAACCGCGTTTGCTTCGATATATGGAATGCCCTCTATCGCCTGCCTTACTACACTGAGTTTGGCTCGCGGAACGGAACCGTCGGGCGCTTTGTCGAGGTATATATCAACGGGACTTACAAGGGTATTTACTGTCTGACAGACCGCATCAACCGAAAACTGCTCGACCTCAAGAAGCCCAAGGAGAACAGCGACGGCAGCGTCACCATACGCGGCGTGCAGTATAAGCGCGGAACTAACGACTATGGCGACCAAAATACGCCCGGATTCTTCAACGATTCCACCGTCTGCGTGGCTGCCTACCACGACGCTTGGGAACTCAGCGAGCCCGAAGACTATCCTTGCCTCGCCGCCTGGCAACCCCTGCTCGATTTCTACGACAATTATAACAGCTACAATTATATATCTACCCACTTCTATGTGGAGAATCTCCTGGACTATACGCTGTTTCTCATGGCCCTTTCCATATCTGACAACTGGGGAAACAAGAATCAAATCTATTCCATTCGAGACATACAGGCGGAGGGCGACAAGTCACGCTTCATTTTTTCTCCGTGGGACCTCGACACTTCGCTCGGCGGCCACTACAACGGGAATTATTACGACGGAACTTACTCCAACTGGACGCCCCAGCAGGTCATTTCATCAGCCACACGTCCTTTCTCCACCTGTCTGACGCAGGCTTCGTTCAAAGCCGATTTGAAACAGCGCTGGCTGGAAACCAAGGGAGGGGTATTCGCAGTTGACTCCATCGCGCAACGCCTTTATGACTATTGCGAACTCTTCGTCAGTTCAGGTGCTTGGGAGCGGCAGGCCTCTGTGCAACCTTGTTACGTCCCCGACCTCAAAAAGGAAATCGACCTCATCATTGACTGGTATGCTGGCCGCTATCAGCAAATTAATGCTTACTTCGGCGTTACCGACGAGGAGACCGCCGTCCGTCCTCTCTTCGACTTCACCGGCGAGGCTCTCGCTCCAGCCTACGACCTGCGCGGCATCCCCGCTTCGCCTGCTTCTCGAGGCAAAGGCATTCGCGTGAGTGGCGGAAGGAAGTGGATCGCTCGATAAGGCGAGGAGCAACGACGGAAGAGTCGGTCGCTACGAACTGCCCAAAGAGCAAGGCGAGGAGCGTGGCAAATGCATAGTATAGCATTTGCATCCCGGACAATATAAATGTATGAAAATACTACAAAGAGACCGGCAAAGCTTATATATAATAATGTATAGCGTGGAATATGGGCAGCGAGCCGTTCCCTGTAGCAAATGTTGATATTTTCAGCTACCCGTTAGCGGAATGAGGTGAGTGCATACATAGTTGCTTTTTACAATAAAATTGTGTCAAGGCTCTTTCCAACAAGAAAGGCCGAACCTTCCCCATCGGGAAAGTCCGGCCTTTTTCTGGGGACTGTGGGTGAAGTTTTACAGCCTTGCCTTGATAGCTTCGCTCTCTTTCTCGTATCCGGGCTTTCCGAGTAGGGCGAACATGTTCTTTTTGTAAGCCTCCACGCCGGGCTGGTTGAAAGGGTTGACGCCAAGGATGAGGCCGCTTACACCGCAAGCCTTCTCGAAGAAATAGATGAGCTGGCCGATGTAGTACTCGTTCAGTCGCGGCATGACGAGACGCATGTTAGGTACGCCTCCGTCTACGTGAGCCAACTGCGTGCCGAGCTCTGCCATCTTGTTCACTTCGTCCACACGCTTGCCTGCCAGGAAGTTCAGGCCGTCAAGGTTTTCCTCGTCGCTGGGGAAAAGCAGTTTATGCTCCGTCTCTTCGACGCTGACTACCGTCTCGAAAATGCTGCGCTCGCCTTCTTGAATCCACTGTCCCATGGAATGCAGGTCGGTACTGAAGTCGACGGCAGCCGTAAAGATACCCTTGTGATCCTTGCCTTCGCTCTCGCCATAGAGCTGCTTCCACCATTCGTTCATATAATGGAGCTTGGGCTGGAAGTTGACGAGAATCTCAATCTTCTTGCCCTGGGCGTAGAGCGCGTTACGGACAGCTGCATATTGCAGGCAGATGTTCTGCTCGAACGGTACGTCGGCAGCAACGGCCTTTTCCATGTCGGCAGCACCCTGAATGAGCTTGGCAATGTCAAAGCCTGCAACGGCAATGGGTAGCAGTCCGACGGGAGTGAGTACGCTGAAGCGGCCGCCCACGTTGTCGGGAATGACAAACGAGGTATATCCCTCTTTGTCTGCACATACACGGGCTGCACCCTTCTTGGCATCGGTGATGGCAACGATGACCTTGCGAGCCATTTCCTTTCCGCGCTGCTGCTCACACTGTTTCTTGAGCAGGCGGAAGGCAAGAGCGGTCTCGGTCGTGGTGCCACTCTTAGAGATGTTGATGACACCGAATCTGCGTCCCTTCAGATACTCGCAGAGCTCGTAGAGATAGTCTTCACCGATGTTGTTGCCTGCAAACAGTATGTTGGGATCCTTGCCGTTATTGGTAAGCCACTGGAAACTGTTGCCCAGAGCCTCGATGACGGCACGCGCGCCAAGGTAGGAACCGCCGATGCCTGCTACGACAACGGTGTCGCAGTTCTCGCGAAGTGTCTGGGTGCAGGCTTGTATCTTCGTCATGAACTCTGCCGTGATGCTGCTGGGCAGGTGGAGCCAGCCAAGGAAATCATTACCTGCGCAAGTTCCGGCCTCAAGAGCCTTTTGTGCCTCTTCTGCCTTCGGGGCGAAGGCTGCAATTTGCTCCACGCTAAGCAGAGCCTTGGAATAGTCAAGCTTTAACATAATACTTTCAAATAGTAATTTCTTTTGTTTAAATTGATTTTCAGCACCCACAACAAGACCAACCCCCACTTAGCCTTGGGATGCAGTGGTATAGCGGGTGCAAAAGTAACTATTATTTATTATTATTGAATGCAGTAAACAAATTCGACGGGAGATTTAATTCTCCTCGTCAAACTTCTTTTGCCACTGGTTTGGCCTTTTATAGCGATCTCTCAACTTCAGGAACTCAGTGTACATCTCCATCCGTTCAGGGTTGAATTTACCGGCATTTAGGAGCTTCTTGTTATACTTTATCCAGTTGTGATACTTCTTCCGCTCGTCGATATAGTGTTTCGACGGATTTCTCTTGTTCTCTACAATGAAGTCCATTATCTCCTGGCACTTCTTAAACCATTTTTCATCTATTTTTTTCATAATTCACCGTATAAATTAATTATCTATTTCCAAAAATTAAACTTCCAATGCGAACCATCGTACTGCCGTGCTGTACGGCAATGGGGTAATCATGGCTCATGCCCCAGGAACGGACTTTCCATTGAGCATTGACCTTCCGGAAGAGCTGGTCTGCTCTCTCAAAGTCGCTGGCAATGCGAACCTCGTCGCTGGTGTTCGTCGCCATGCACATCAGTCCGCAGATGTTGACGTTTGTATATGCACGCCAGGCGCCACTTTCCATGTAGGACAGCAATTCGTCAGGACTGAAGCCGTACTTTGTCTCTTCCTGTGCGACATGTACTTGCATGAGGACGGAAATCGTGCGTCCGCAACGTCTTGCCTGCTTGTCTATCTCGTGCAGCAGGTGATCGCTGTCAACGGCATGGATGAGACTGATGAAAGGCGCGATATACTTTACTTTATTCGTCTGCAAGTGCCCAATGAAATGCCACTCAATGTCCTTTGGCAATTCTTCATGCTTCTGGACGAGTTCTTGGACATGGCTCTCGCCGAAGATGCGCTGACCGCCTTCGTAGGCCTCACGAATGAGCGAGGCAGGGTGGTACTTGCTGACGGCTACAAGGCTGACACCTTCGGGCAACGTCTGCTTGATATTATTTATTATCTGCGACGGGCTCTTCATCTGCCTTGAACTTATAGACGTCAATAATGGCTGTCTCCGTGATGGAGACAATCACCCATTCGTCCAGTGTTCCCTTCATGCCCTCGTCAAGCCGTTCTAAGGCACGGTGGAAATCCTTTGCCTGAATGACGGTTGTTTGGACGGTACGCTTTTCTGCCCCGCTCTTCTCGTCAAGTGTGATGTAGGCAATGCGGGCACGGAACCAGCGATCATCGTTCAGGTCATCGCTGTCGAAAAGTTCGGAGATGCGTGCACGCTTGATGTCGGTGACGATGAACTCGCCCGTCATGAAAGGTTCTAATTCTTCGATGAAACGCTTCTCGGCTTCAGTAAAGCTGAGAGCATCAACTAAATATGACTCTGTAGTCTTCTTAATGAGACCGTTTTCCAAGGTCTTGTCATAACGGACCTTGCATTCAAACCATTCGCTTTGCATAGGCTATGTAATTCTATATATGTTAATTCTTTACTATCTATCTCCTTTTTTATAAGGAGGTTGGTGAGTTAATAGCTTTTTGAGAATGTCCTGCCTGCCAATGCTTTGCAGGTAATACTCTATCTGACGGCGTTCTTCGGGTCTGTACCAGAAGAAGAACATGCGTTGCTGCTGCTTCTGCTTGGATGTCTTGGCACTGTAGATAGGCTCGAGCGTATAGGGATTGTAGCCAGTTGCCCAACATGTCGTAGCCATTGTGAGGGGAGTTGGCGTGAAGTCCTGGACTTGTTCTAAATGGAAGTCCATCTGTTTTGTCTGGATGGCGAGGTCCGCCATGTCAAGATCCGTGCATGCAGGGTGACTGCTAATGAAGTATGGAATGAGTTGCTGTCTAAGGCCTGCCCGTCGACAGGTTTCGTCGAAAATGCTCTTGAACTGGCGGAAGAGGCGGAAAGAGGGCTTCCGCATGACGGAAAGCACAACATCGCTTGTGTGTTCCGGTGCCACCTTAAGCCGTCCACTGACATGCCGCGTGATTAATTCGTGCGTGTATTCCGAGGCTGCACGATTTAGTTCCTCTTGTTTCCAGTCGTGTAGCAGCATGTCGTAGCGGACGCCACTGCCAATGAAGCTCTTTTTGATACCCGGTACTTTGTCTACGGCACGGTAGATGTCGAGCAGAGGACGATGGTCACCACACAGATTGGGGCAGATAGCAGGATGGATGCATGAAGGACGCTTGCATTTCTCACATAGCTCCCGTCGTTTACCTTGCATGCGATACATGTTGGCACTTGGACCACCCAAGTCACTCAAATAGCCTTTGAAATCAGGCATCTGCGTAATTGCCTTCACTTCCCGGAGAATACTTTCCTTCGATCGGCTCACAATGAATTTCCCCTGATGTGCGCTGATGGTACAGAAGGCACAACCTCCAAAGCAGCCACGATGTAGTGTTACGCTGAACTTGATCATCTCGTAGGCAGGGATGCGCTTGTCTTTGTATTTGGGGTGGGGCAGTCGTGTGTAGGGTAAGTCAAAACTCCTGTCTAACTCCTCGGTAGTAAGCGGCGGATAAGGCGGACTGACGACAACCCACCTGTCTCCTGTCATCTGTTGTAAAAGCCGCTGAGCATGCATTTTGTTACTCTCTTCCTCAATATGACGAAAGTTCTCGGCATGCAGACGTGGCTGCTTCAGGCAGTCCTCATAGCTGTGCAGAACAATGTCGTCCTGCTTGATTCCTCCAGGTATTTCATCCTTTTTGCAGAGGAAGGCCGTCTGACAGAGCTTTTCTGTTGCCACTTCACGAAATAACCGACGCGTGACGTAAGGTTCGCCGCTATCATCGTAGTGAAGCAGGTGGTGGGCATTATTGATTGCTTCGACGAGGAAGCGTACAAGTTCCAGCGTTGGCTTTTCGCCCATACCGTAGGTGATGAGGTCAGCATCGCAATCGCAGAGAATGCTCGGGCGGAAGCGTTCCTGCCAGTAGTCGTAATGCATCACGCGTCGTAGACTTGCCTCGATGCCACCCAAGACAATCGGCACATCGGGGTAAAGCTTGCGCAGGATGTTGGTATAGACGACAGTCGGATATTCGGGACGCAGGTCATGTCGTCCGTCGGGGCTGTAAGCATCTTCGCTGCGAAGACGACGGGCAGCGGTGTACTTGTTGACCATTGAATCCATACAGCCGGGCGAGATGCCAAAAAAGAGCCGTGGCCGTCCCAGCTTCTTGAAGTCGCGGAAGTCGCCGTGCCAGTCCGGCTGAGGCACTATGCAGACGCGCAGCCCTTCAGATTCCAGCAGTCGCCCTATGACGGCTGCTCCGAAGGCAGGATGATCCACATAGGCATCACCGCTGAAGAGGATGACGTCTGCGCAGTCCCATCCTCGCAAGTCCATTTCTTTCCGCGTAGTGGGTAGCCAATCGGTCAACTGTGTCATTTCTTTTAGGACTCTGCTTCCGTTTGCAATGTATCTCTCAATGTGTCGAGTTTATCTTTCTCCCATTCGATGTAGAGCAGCAGCAACTGGTGCAGGCCAAAAGCTTTCATGTCGTTATGGAAGAGGATTCGTTCGCAGAAGTCTATCAACTGCGGGTCAGATTCGCCAGAGGATAATAGAGAGCGAACGTTCAAGCGCAACTTATCCAGCACGCCTTCTTCCACAATGCCGTTGCTATCGAGCAGGTCGGAGAAGAGCATGTATTTCTCGATCGTATTCAGGTGGGCTTCTTCGACAGACAACTTGCGCGACCCTTTCATGTTACACGTTATTATATGCATAGTATTATCAGGTTTCCAAATTACTGTTTATTTCCCTAACAGGAAGTCGATGGCGATGTTCATGATGTTGCGGCGCGTATCGGCTTCTGTGATACACTCAACCGGGAAGCCGAAAGCAAGGACACGATAGCCGGGTCCGGGGTATGCAATGGCAGCAGAGTAGCCTCCATTTGCATAGACCATGGAACTGAACGCACCGCCAATGCCTTCGATGATATCGGTTTTTCGCACCCAATAGTTTTGTTCGTTGGGACGACTGAAGATGGTGGCAGTGTTGTTAAGTCCCTGCACGGTGCAGATACTGTCCGTTGGGACACAGCCAGCAATGCGGTACTTCAGCTTGTCGGCAATGAAAGCATCCTGACCGGCGTTTTGGGCATCGCTGCCAATGAAGGCACCGCTCACCATGACGGATGTGTTTTGGAGCGACAGCTGGGAGATAGCGGTAAGCATCTCTTGCGTAAAAGCACTACGACGTGTCAGGGAATAGCCATCGTCCTTCTGAGCACCAAGGATAAAGTCAGCAATATTATAGGGGCGAAGGTCAATGCCGGGAAGTTGGACAGGCGTGCAGCTGCTGATGTTGCAGTCGGGATGTCCTGCAAGAATGTCGGAGGCATGGCGGGCACTGTAGTCGTGTGTGTTGCCTGCAAGTATCATACCCTCGAACTCGTCACTGCTTACGCCAAATCCGTCTCCGGTTTCCTTACCGTACTGGCTCTTGTCAAAACTTATCTGACGACCGCAGAATCCGGGTGACTTTACGTCAATTACGCCTGGATCGCTGTCGAAGTCAAAGCCGCCGGTCATATCATTGTCGAATGCCAGTGGGCTAGCCAGTCTCTGAAAAGCATCGACAAGCAAGACGGATGGTGCATTGACGATTTCCGCAACAGCTGCGCAAACCTCATCGCTCGGCAGGCTTGCACCGCCTTCGTTGACTGCTTCGACGCGGAAGCTGTAGAGTACTCCCGGAGTAGCTTCCATCCGGAAGACGCAGTCCTGGCCGCTTACATAATGTCCGTTGTCAAAGTCACCGCCATTTCTCTTTATGTAGACCACATAGCCGTCGGGGCATGCCGTCGGTTCACCCGGATCAAGTCTTGGCGTCCAGCGGACGATGATCTCGTTCTTCCCTTTGTTTGCTTCGGCCGAGACTCCTGCTACAGGAAGGGGTTGGACTACGATATCCTTGTCTCCGTGGGTAGTTGCGACGAAGCGGAGTATTCCTTTGTATATGGCACGTGACATGAGGAACTTGAAGTAGGGGTCGTGACCGAAACGCATGTCTGCCCAGTTCTGGTGGCTAAGCATCTCGAAGATGATGCTGGGGACTTGCGGGTCGCGTGTCTCGCCATAGTTTCGGTCGTACAAGTCCCGGCGACTCCAGAAGCCCAACTCCCTTGAGAGGTCGTTGTTTACCTGTGTCATTACCATGTCGGCAAGGTCTCGGCTGACGAGCCTGGAAAGTCCGGTTGCCGTCTTGCCTTCATAGAAGCCTGTCGTGTAGATGCCCAGCGAGCCGATCAGGGTGTTGTCTGTGCGGTAGCCTGCATCGCTGTGTATTGCTGCATAGAGCTCGAGGGGGACGCTGAGTCCGCTGTCGCCTCTCAGGTAGCCGCTTCCTCTGGCTACGTGGTTTACCGTAAAGGGACGGCTGTTGACATCATCCTTCCCGTCGTCGTTTCCCCGATAGGAGTAGACGCTGTCCGGCATCCCGTACCACTGGGCTGAGTAGCGTGCAGCCTCAAGGCATCTGGGCATGTCGCTTCCGATGGGCAGATCCATTGACGAGTCGCCGCGAACGATGTTGCCTATTCCGCCTCCGAGACGGACGGCATCGGCAGTGACTACGCCTTTGTAGTTGCTTAGGTTGGAGAGGATGATGCAGTTATCATCGCTTTTGCCTTTCGTGAAATGGAATGTTCCGAGATAGACCCATGTGCCTCCGCCCATTTGCTGGTTGACGCGGAACTGGGTTGCTATGCCGCCGTGCACGACCGTGTAGTTGGCGTCCGGGATGCTGCCGGGCACTGTCTGGTAGGAGACATAGACGGCGTAGTCATCCTCGACGAGTACTTCGGGAATCCAGACGGCATCGCTGGTCGTCCTTTTGTTCGACGTCGCTTCTGTTATGCGGAAAGTGCCTTTGCGGAACGGGTTGTGACCATTCTCGTAGCCTTCGTCGGTATGGGCGAAGCCGATGCCGCCGTGTTGCCAGTGATAGGTGCTGACGCGTTCTTCGTAGCGGCTTCCGTCCAGGATGGCATCGTTGTCGATGATGATTTCCTTCTTCTGCCAGTCGCGTTCTCTTGGGGTGAAGACGACGGCTCCTGCGTTCTGAAGCATCGGGACGAGGTACGGAACGACGAAGGTTTGCGTGAACATGTCCTCGGTGGTGCAGAAAAGCCTTGGCCGCTGCCATATCCATTCCATCTTGTCGAAGTTGTAGTATTTGCCATGGCTGTGGCAGACGCTGAGGTGACGGCCTTGCAGGCCTTTCTTGATGGGGTAGGGACGGCTCATCGGCGTTACCCAGGGATTGCCCTTGAAGAGCTCGCGCTTGTATACCCGGGCAGTGTCGGCACGATCCATCATGCTTGTCGGTATGAGCTGCTCGACGGGCGTCTTTCCTGCGCGGATGGTGAGGTCGTATGTATTGTAGGGCATTGGCAGCAGCCGTTTCACCTCGGTATAAAGGTCGCCCACGAGGAGCGGAGTGACGGGCTGGGCGATGAAGTTTTCGCTCAGTACGATGGTCGTTTGCTTTGACTGTGTATTTGTTATGATGTCTTCAACCTTGATTTTGCCAAGGTTGGGGAATGCGGGGTTCTGGTAGTTCTCGAAGTACTGGCGAAGGTTCTGCCTGAGGTTGTCGTCCTTGGCGGGAACGACTTGGATGCTGACGGAGAACGCAAGCAGCAGAAGGGAGAAACGTATTTTTTTCATATTTTGAACTGTTCGGGATGAAGTCCTTTGAAATGGCGGAAGTATTCTTTTATCTCCTGCATCTGTGTCTGGATGTCGCCGTTGGGGATGACAGTCTTGGTGCAGACAATTCTCCGCTCGGAGAAGTCGAGACCATAGAGCAGGATGGGAATCCCGGCCTTGAGGGCGATGTAGTAGAAGCCTTTCTTCCACTCAGGCTGGGCTTTGCGTGTTCCTTCCGGGGTGATGCAGAGGCGGAACGTGTCGGACTGCCTTGCCTTTTCTGCGATGATGTCGGTGGAGTGCATCTGCTTCGTGCGATAGACGGGTATGCCTCCGAGCCTGCGCATCAGTATGCTCACGGGCCAGAAGAACCATTCCTTCTTCATGAGGAAGTCGCAGTGGTAGCCTTTGGCCCGGCTGTAGATGTTGCCGACGACGAAGTCCCAGTTGCTCGTGTGCGGGGCAAGGGCTATGATACATTTCTCGGGCAGGGGTTCGGTGATGGTCTCAGTGAAGTGGAACCATCCAAAGAGAACCTTGTTGCAAAGATACTGGAGCATGCTTCTTGGCTGAGGGGAGGCGAGTAACGAGGCGTATAGCGGGTTACAGGTTCCTTATCTGTTCTATGATTTCGTCGGTGCGTTTCTGCATCTCGTCGTGCAGTTTCTGGAAGAAAAGCCCGGTGCTATCCGGATCCACGTGCGAGAGACGGCATATCAGGTCGTCCTGCATCTTGATGATGCCCAGCATTACGTTTTCCACGTCCTGCGCATTGTCCTTCTTCGTGAAGTCTGAGGCTGCCATGCACTCTGCAAGCAATTCACCGCACAGGTAATTGATGCGCTTCTTTAAGTCTTTGCGTTTCATATTCTATTTACAGGTTTTTGTAAAGACAGACAAAGATACAGAGAAATTTCGACACACCAAAGAAAAGTGCCAATTCTTTCTTTATTTTAACATTGTTCCTGCATAAAATACGCCATGGAGGGCGTTTGCGGCTTTGACAAAAAAAGAC
>JAFLUV010000179.1 GCA_022508635.1 Prevotellaceae bacterium | reverse complement strand
GCAAGGGAAAAATGCGAATTTGCGCTGGGGGACATTCAACATACGCTTGCTGAATAATGGCGATACAAAAGCCGGATATGGCTGGGATGTACGTCGCGACCGTGTGGCAAACTACATCAAGGAAAACCATATTGACATTATTGGCATGCAAGAGGTGTTACATCCTCAATTAGAGGATTTGCTGGCACGCCTGCCGGAATATGACTATGTGGGTGTAGGAAGAACGGACGGCAAGACTAAAGGCGAGTATAGTCCTGTCTTTTTCCTTCGCGAGAAATTTGAGGTTCTGGAGAAGGGCAATTTCTGGCTAAGCGAGACTCCTGACATACCAGGTTCTATTGGTTGGGATGCGGCTCTGGAGCGTATTGCGAGCTATGCAAAACTTCGGGACAAGCAGACGGGTAAGGTCTTCATGGCTGTCAACACGCACTTCGACCATGTCGGTGTGAAAGCTCGCAGGGAAAGCGCAAAGCTCATCATGAGAAAAATTCAGGATATTGTAGGCGATAAGCCTGCTGTGGTGACAGGTGACTTCAACGTCACAGAAGATGACGAGGCATATATGACTATGACGACGAACACTTTCCGCATGAACGATGCTTATCACATGACGGCACACCACACAGGTACGACTTATACTTGGCACGATTTCTGTCGAAAGTCGCCGCTCGAATGTGATAAGATAGATTTCATCTTTATCACACCCTCTGTACAAGTCACGCATTCGCACATCGAAATTCCCAATCCCGAGGCCATGCTCTCCGATCACAACCCGCATTGGGCTGACATAGAGTTCTAAGCTTCGGGGTCAGCTACCCTATCCGAGGGACTTGATGGTTTGTTCGAGTGCTGCTATCTTACTCTGTGCATCAGCGAGTTTTTTGCGTTCCAGCTCAACAACATGAGCTGGTGCGCTCTGTACGAATCGCTCGTTCTGTAACTTTTTCTCAATACCTGCCATGAAGCCCTGCAGACGCTTAATCTCTGCCTCTGCCTTTGCACGCTCTGCCTCTGTATCAATCAAATTGCCCAAGGGTACCGCGTATTCATCGGTACCTACAAGGAAGGCCTGAGTGCCTTCACCCTTATTGGCAACAGCATCAATGCTATTGAGCCCAGATAGTTTCTTGATGACAGCAGCAAAGGCAGGGATGCTTGTAACACCGTTCATAGCAGAACCTATAACTTGCAGTACAAGCGGTTCGCGTGGTGAGATATTTTTACTCTGACGAACAGCACGAACACCACTTACAATTTGCTTCATCTCCTCAACTTGAGCAATGAGCTCGGTATCTGCCGTCGTGGGCTCTGCCGTCTTGAAGACCGAGACCATGAGTGCTTCACCTTCCTTCCTTTCAGCAATGTGCTGCCAAAGCTCTTCGGTAATGAAGGGCATGAAGGGATGGATGATGTGCAATAATTGGTCAAAAATGTTGAGCGTAGCATTAAGCGTGGCGACATCAATCGGAGTCTGGTATGCGGGCTTTATCATTTCAAGGTACCAACCGCTGAACTCGTCAGTAAAGAGTTTGAAGGCTGCCATCAGCGCTTCATTCAGACGATATTTCCCGTAGAGGTCATTTATCTCTGCGTATGTGGCATTCAACTTTGCCTGCATCCATTGGATACAGGTGATGTTGGCTTGCGGCTGACTGATGTCCGCACTGACTTCCCAGCCCTTAACAAGGCGGAAGGCATTCCACATCTTGTTACAGAAAGCAAGACCCTGAGCACAAAGCGCATCATCATACAGGATATCATTGCCTGCGGGAGCAGCGAGCATCATACCCATGCGCACACCGTCGGCACCATACTTGGCAATCAGTTCGAGAGGATCGGGCGAGTTGCCGAGCGACTTACTCATCTTGCGGCCAAGTTTATCACGCACAATTCCCGTGAAATAGACATTCTTGAAAGGAATATCGCCCATGTACTCTTCGCCTGCCATTATCATGCGGGACACCCAGAAGAAAATAATGTCAGGACCTGTTACAAGGTCGCTCGTCGGATAATAGTACTTGATTTCCTCATTGTCAGGATTGTTAATGCCGTCAAAGAGGGAAATAGGCCAAAGCCACGAAGAGAACCATGTGTCAAGGGCATCCTCATCGCGATGGAGCATCTCCATCGTGATGTTCTTTCCGTATTTTTCCTGAGCCTTTGCCAAGGCTTCTTCGGGGGTGAGAGCAACGACGAACGCCTCGGTCTCTTCGCCTTCAGGAAAGGACTTGGGGAGTTCCACAAAGTATGCCGGGATGCGGTGTCCCCACCAGAGCTGACGGCTGATGCACCAGTCCTGTATATTCTCTAACCAGTTACGGTAAGTTGTAACATACTTTGCAGGATAGAACTTGAGCTTGCCTTCAAGCACTGGCGGCAGAGCTATGTCTGCCATGTGTTTCATGGAGAGGAACCACTGCTTGCAAAGGCGCGGTTCTACGACGGTATCCTGATTGCGTTCGCTATAGCCCACCTTGTTCTCATAGTCCTCCACCTTCTCAAGAAGGCCGGCCTCTTGCAGGTCTTTTGCAATTTGCCTGCGCACCTCCATGCGATCCATGCCGACATAGAGGGGGCTTTGGTCGGAGATAGTGCCGTCAGGATTAAAGATGTCGATGGTCTCCAGATTGTGTGTCTTGCCCAGCTGGTAGTCGTTGACGTCATGAGCCGGCGTTACCTTCAGACAGCCTGTTCCGAACTCTATGTCGACATATCTGTCCTCAATGACGGGGATGACGCGACCTACGAGCGGAACGATGACCTTATGACCGCGCAGCCACTGGTTCTTCGGATCTTTAGGATTTATGCACATTGCCGTGTCACCCATGATGGTCTCAGGGCGAGTGGTGGCAACAATGGCATAGTAGCCTTTTGCATCCTTGTGGATGACATTCTCAGAGTCTGTAGACAAATCAGGGGTCTCGGAGTAATCAGAAACATAATACTTCAGGTAATACAGTTTCGATTTTTCGTCACGATAGATGACCTCCTCCGTAGAGAGTACCGTCTGCGCCTTGGGATCCCAGTTGACCATGCGGAGGCCACGATAGATGAGACCTTTGTCGTAGAGGTCACAGAAGACCTTGAGCACACTTTCCGAACGCTTTTCGTCCATTGTGAAGGCCGTGCGATCCCAGTCGCAGCTGGAGCCAAGCTTGCGGAGCTGCTTGAGGATAATGCCTCCGTGCTCCTCTGTCCAGGCCCAGGCGTGCTTCAGAAACTCTTCGCGTGTAAGGTCGCGCTTCTTGATACCCAGCTCAGCCAGACGGTTCACCACTTTTGCCTCGGTAGCAATCGAAGCATGGTCAGTGCCAGGCACCCAGCAAGCATTCTTGCCGTCAAGGCGAGCCTTGCGGATAAGAATGTCCTGAATGGTGTTGTTGAGCATGTGTCCCATGTGGAGCACGCCCGTCACGTTTGGTGGCGGGATGACGATGGTATAGGGTTCGCGTTCGTCGGGTTTGCTTGCAAAGAGCTTATGGTCGCTCCAGTATTTGTACCATTTCGCCTCGACCTCAGCGGGGCTGTATTTCGTGGCTAATTCCATGTCTGTATACCTTATATATATAATTGAGGTGCAAAGTTACGAAAAAATTTGAAGACGGTAGCGGATAAGCCGGAAATTCTTCTTATCT
>JAFLUV010000178.1 GCA_022508635.1 Prevotellaceae bacterium | reverse complement strand
GCGGGACAATAGGAGCTACAGGCCAAGGACTTCGGGAGGATTCCATATTCGCAGAGACGGAGATAGAGGACTCCTTGAGTTCATTTGCCATCAAGAAGCCTGTAGAGAAACCGAAAAAACTACTCAAACAGTGCCTGCGACAACTAAAGGAAGATCTCAAGCAGAATCATTCCAGACGGCAGTATCTGTTTAGGACTATCAATTATCACACATACCCGCCAAATACTGGCTACAGGATATATACCGTTGAAAATGACGACGGCATACATCTTTTCAACACAAGTGATCCAGATTTGACAGGAGAATGGGGAGCCTTTAATGCGGAAGAACTGTCTCTTTTGGACAAAAACAGAATCACTAACTGGTGGTTTGGGAGGAGACAATATGATGAATGGAATTTCAAGCATTTACACTACAAAAGTGGCAGATACGACCACATTGATAGGGACGGGGTGGCGTATAGATATGCCAGTGCGCGACAACGGGGTACTTTAATTCCATTGAATAGCGGAGAAGGGGTGACGTATAGCTATGCCAGTGGATGGTCACGGTTTTCAGACATCTACAACGATCTCACCCGATTCTATGACATAAAGGCATACAGCATCAGCGATGATTCCGTGGAAGGTGTGTATTGTATAGACCTCGTTCAAAAAAAGATAAAGGCAAGAAGAGTGGAGATAGACTGTTCTGAGCCAAGCCATAGCATCAGACTATGCTTTGATATGAAATCCTTGCGGCTGATACAGGAGAAAGGGGGATTGATCACACGAAAGGGAATACGCACATACTATAAGCGCGACTATGGAGTGGAGAATGGCTCGCCAGTCCTGACACATTTCCAGTTAATTGAGGTTGCAGGTCAGAAAATCCAATTCAGACATTTCGTACAGCTGATGGAGGACAAGTAGCGAAAACCATTGAAATGAGAAATACGGATATGGTTTTATCTGGAAGAACTAATGTATTGATTGTTATCTACAGCATGATATGACGAAGGCTTTTCTTATCGCCCTTTGCCTGCCGGTCTCCCTGCTTGCCCAGGAGTCACAGCTGGAGAAGCTTGCTTCGAGACAGGCAGCCTTCGGCAAGACCATTCCGCAGGAAAAGGTCTACGTCCACATGGACAACACCTGCTACTTCCAGGGTGACACCATCTGGTTTACAGCCTATACCCGGCAGACCAATACGGACAAGCCGTCGGAAGTCAGCGGGATACTGTACGTGGAACTCCTGAACAACGACGGCTACCTGGTGGAACGCAAGCTCATAGAGATGAACGACGGACGGGGGAATGGATTCTTTGCCCTGAACAACATGATTCAGTACAGCGGCTTCTACGAACTAAGAGCCTATACCCGCTGGCAACTGAACTGGGGAGAACACGAGCATGAGCATCCCCTCATCTCCAGCCTCATGTTCAGGGACAAGGAAGCAGAACGCCAGCACTTCCGCGACTATGACAAACTCTACAGCCGCGTGTTCCCGGTCTATGACAGGCCGCTTGCCCCGGGCGACTATACACGCGATATGACCCTGCGCCTGTTGCGCCGTGAGTTCAAGGAGAACCCGGAAAAGCGAAGCCTCCGGCTGTCGTTCTTCCCCGAAGGAGGCAGCCTGACGGCGGGCGTGAAGAACCGCGTCGCCTTTGAGGCAGCAATGTCCGACGGAGAGCAGACCGAGGGCACCCTGACTATAGGGAACGAGAAGATACAGACCACCCACCGGGGACGGGGGCTGTTCACCATCATTCCGGAGAAAGGGATGGAGAGGGAAGTCACCTTCGTGGCGGCAAACGGAGAAAAGGTCACTGCCAAGCTGCCCAAGCCGGAAGAGAAAGGTGTCGGCATACAAGTGAAGCAAGATGGGGACGGCATCGTCATAGAGGCAAGCCCCTCCGGACTCAATGCCGACAGCCTGGCACTGACCATCATGCACGAGGGGAAGATGGAAGAATACCATGCACTGGGCGACGGCCTCACTATTGAGACCAGAGGCCTGGCCGCAGGCATCCATCAAGTCACGGTCTTCGACACACAGGAACGTGTCTGGGCAGACCGCCTCTTCTTCGTCACGAGGCAAGGCTTGTCCGAGCCGGCACTTACCGTATCAGGACTGAAAGACAGGTATGTCCCCTACGAAAAGATAGAGTTGAAGCTAAAGGGGAACTGTGGGGAAGCTCCGTTCTCCCTTGCCGTTCGCGACGGCAGTCAGGCCGACCGTCTTTTCGACGACGGCAATATCATGACGGAGATGCTGCTCTGCTCTGAGATAAAAGGCTTCATCCCCAATCCCGGCTGGTATTTCGAGAAGGATGACGAGGAGCACCGTCAAGCCCTTGACCTGCTGATGATGACACAAGGCTGGCGACGCTTCGTATGGCGCGACATGGCAGTACAGGGAGCATGGGACCTGACGCAGCCTAATGAAAAGACACCCATCTTCGTCGGGAGCGTCTCGTTCAATCCGAACAGGGTCTCCATGGTAGATGGCATGATAGACTCCACTGGTCAAGTACAGCGGCGGGACTATAAGGCTGCCCTGGAACTGGCAAAGAAGAAGATAACGCCCGGCGTGCGCGTACACTCGGAAATCGTCCACTTAGGCTCCAACGAGGTAGCTGTGAGCGAAACGCCCTATACCGGAGGCTACTTCAAGATGCCCATCCCGAAGTTCCACGGAGACTATGTCTTCTTCCTCTCGGCAGCCGACACGACAAAATGGGAAAAGGACAAGACAGAGCACTCATGGATACAGATGGCAGGCTCTGGAGAAGAATATCCCTTGCGCATCATGCGGAAACTTAACCTGGAAGAGGCAGACTTCAGGGTCTATGTCTCTTGGCCGTATCCGAACTTCGTGAAGCCCTACGACTTTTACCAGTCCCACCTGTCGCCAGCCGCCGATTCCGGGTACGATATTCCTTCCGAGCTGTTGGCAGACTCTACAAAGGTATTGCGCGAAGTGTCAGCCACGGCACGCCGCAGAAGCAGGCTCAAGGGCTTCAGCGATGCCTATCCCGCCTTCATCGTGGATGCATACGATGCCTGGAATGCAATAGAAGACGCAGGAGTTCCGATATTCGACCACAAGAACCTATTGCATGCAATGGTCTGCGTGTACATGAACAACTACGGACTGAATGAGGAAAAAGACGGAAACGGAGACGACCGCATACGCTACAACATGCGTCTGCACCGCTCTTCCTCATCCCAGGGAGAGATTCCCGTCGACTCGCTCTACCATCCCAAGTACCTGTCCTCGGCAAGCAACATCAATTTCAATTTCTCGCCGGAAGAGATCAGGGAAGCCTTCGGTGACGAACGCATAGGCGAAGACCCGCGGTTCAGGATAGACAAGTACGTCGTCTATACCGACTATCAGCCTCGTCTGGAGGGCAGCGACCGCTATAAAGGAACGAACAGGCCGGAGACGCGCATCGCCGTCTATCCTTTCCACGACGGGAGCTTGCGCCCTGTTTATCGTGACCGTCGCTACATCCTCGAGGGCCTGGCATATCCGGCAAAGTTCTACAGCCCTGACTACTCGCAGCAGATACCTCCGCAGCCAACAGACTACCGCCGTACACTTTATTGGAATCCCGACCTGAAGTTGGACGAGAACGGCGAGGCCAGCATCACCTTTTACAACAACAGCCGTCAGACCACCCTTTCCGTCGAAGCCG
>JAFLUV010000177.1 GCA_022508635.1 Prevotellaceae bacterium | reverse complement strand
TATGACCTCCAGATTATGAGTCTGTTGCTCTAACCAACTGAGCTACAAGTCCAGTCGACATATTCTGTCGTAATCGATTGCAAAATTAGACATTTCTGACGAATTATGCAAATGAAAGTAAAAAAAATTTGGTATAGCGATAAGTTTTGACTATTTTTGCAACTGGATATGACAAAATCTTACGCTGTTACCATAGGATTCTTCGACGGTGTGCATCGTGGACACCGCTTTCTTCTGCACCTGTTAGAGGAACAAGCCGCTGCAAATGGTCTGTCACCGATGGCTGTAACATTCGACCAACATCCACGACAGGTGGTACAGGGAGGTGAGGCACCTTCACTACTGACGACACAGACTGAGAAAACATCGTTGCTTGCCCAAGTATTTAGTGGAGAAATCGTTGTGTTGCCTTTTACACAAGAGATGGGTGCAATGGATGCCAAGGAATTCATGCGATCCGTATTGCGTGAAAAACTGAAAGCAAGACTACTACTAATGGGATATAATCATCGATTCGGACACAGGGGAGGTACTCCGGAAGAGTATATTGCATGGGGCAATGAGGTTGGCATTGAGGTTTACAGAGCTGAAGCTCTGAGCGGAAAGTTGATAAGCAGCAGCAGGATACGCAATTTAATAAGTGCGGGAAAAATTGAAGAAGCCAATGCGATGTTGGGATACCAGTATTTCATTGTTGGAACCGTAACAAATGGCAAGCACATAGGACGCAGGATAGGGTTTCCTACAGCAAACATCATGCTACCGAAACAGAAATTATTACCAGCATGCGGCGTGTATGCCGTTTGGGTTACTTTGCCAGACGGAACAAAGCAAGGCGGTATGCTCTGCATCGGGCATCGTCCAACGGTAGAAACGAATGGCGACGTCAGTGTGGAGGTAAATATCTTCGACCATAACAGCAATCTCTATGGCAAGCAGATTTCTATTGAATTCATCGAAAAGCTACGCGATGAGCGCCATTTCATTTCGCTTGATGCACTAAAGCAACAGCTTATGCTGGACGCGGCATCTACCAGAGCAATAATTAACAAAGTGGGATGAAGAACAATACCTTCAGAACAGGACTGCAATCAGCAGACAGCATGTCGAACAATGCCTTCATCGAACGGAACAAGAATGCTGACGTGCGTGCTATAGCACTTGGCAAAATTCCTGCAGACGTTGATCTACATTACTGCCTACAACAGATTGAAGGACGACAGATAGCGCGGCGAAAACTGCCTTCCTGGGCTGAATCGGACAATATCATCTACCCTGCGAAACTCTCATTGGAACAATGCAGCAGTGAACAGACTGCGCTCTATAAACAGCAATTAGTAGCTCGGCTGCTGCCAACCCAGAGAGAGCGAATGGCAGACCTGACGGGCGGATTCGGAATCGACTTTTCAATGATTTCCAGGATTTTCCCTGAAGCAGACTATGTAGAACGCAACGAACAGCTCTGCAAAGCAGCCCTGCACAATTTCATGTGCCTTGGCTTATCGCAAGCAAGAGTTCACCAAACGACTTGTGAGGAATTCCTTGATGGAATGGGACAATACAGCCTTGTCTACCTTGACCCAGCCCGACGCGACGCAGCAGGGCGCAAAGTAGCTGCACTGAGTGACTGTTCCCCGAATGTAGAAGCATTGTGGGAGACGCTAACGAGCCACGCACAGATTGTCATCGTAAAGCTCTCGCCAATGCTTGACATACAGGACACGCTGCGCCGACTACATAGCATAAGCGAGGTACACGTAGTAAGCCTGGAGGGCGAATGCAAGGAAGTCCTGATGGTTTATTGCGGTCGAGAGGATAACCCGGTATTTCATTGTGTGAACATTGCTGCGCCGCCACAGACCTTCTGCACGAATAAACGGGACGTCAAGCCGACGATTGCTACATACCCTGAACGTTACCTCTACGAGCCGAATGCCTCCATACTGAAGGCTGGCGTACAGGACGCGCTCTGCCAGGCCTTTGACGTCAGGAAGCTGCATCCTTTCAGCCACTTGTTCACATCAGAGCAGATCGTCACAGGCTTCCCCGGCCGTATCTTCCGGATAGAAGATAGTTGCGGTTTTGCAAAGAAAGATCTGAAAAGATTTCTTGCAGACATTGACGGATGCAACCTTACCATCCGCAATTTTCCTGCCACCGTTGCTCAGCTGCGGAAACAGCTTAAGCTGAAAGAAGGGGCTGACTGCCACCTCTTCGCCACGACACTAAGCGACGGGACTCACACCCTATTGCGCTGCAAGCTGCCCTGAATGCTCACACATTCTGAATTATGTACAAATATAGAATAGCATTTCAATCCGCAACATGTTAGTTAAGACATTTAGCGCTACCGTACAGGGGTTACAGGCAACTACCGTCACCATAGAGGTGAACGCCACTCGCGGCATCCGCTTCGCGCTGGTCGGCCTGCCCGACAATGCTGTCAAGGAGAGCCACGAGCGTATCATGGCAGCCATTGAGAATAGTGGCTATTCCTTCCCGATGCGAGCCATAACCATTAATCTGGCTCCGGCCGACATACGGAAGGAGGGCTCCGGCTTCGACCTTCCTATGGCTATCGGCATCCTGGCCACAGAGGGTACCGTGGACACGCGCCTGCTAAACCGCTACATGATGGTTGGCGAGCTGAGCCTTGACGGTTCGCTGCAACCCGTCAGAGGGGCACTGTCCATCTCCATCAAGGCGCGTGAGATGGGATTCGAAGGCCTCTTCGTACCCGAGGAGAACGTGCGCGAGGCTGCCGTCGTGAACAACCTCCACGTCTACGGCGTGCGTCACATCAATCAGGTCATCGGTCACCTGAACGGCACAGAGCCTATGCAGCCCACCGTCATTGACACGCGTGCCGACTTCCTGGCACGCCAAGGAAGCTTTGATTTCGACTTTGCCGAGGTCAAGGGACAAGAGCAAGTAAAGCGTGCCATTGAGATAGCGGCTGCAGGTGGACACAATCTCATCATGATAGGCCCGCCCGGCAGCGGCAAAAGCATGATGGCCAAGCGTCTGCCAGGCATCCTGCCGCCGTTGTCCCTCCGCGAGAGCCTGGAGACGACGCAGATTCACTCCGTCGCAGGCAAATTGCAGAGCGGCAGTTCTCTCGTTGCCTGCCGTCCATTCCGCTCGCCCCACCATACCATATCGCAAGCTGCCCTGGTAGGCGGCGGTGCCAACCCACAGCCCGGTGAAATAAGCCTAGCTCATAACGGGGTACTCTTTCTTGATGAGCTACCTGAATTCCAGCGTACAGTACTTGAGGTATTGCGGCAGCCGCTTGAAGACCGCCTCATTAACATTTCGCGTGCCAAGCAGACCATTACCTACCCCTGTTCCTTCATGTTCATCGCTTCGATGAACCCTTGTCCATGCGGCTACTATAACCATCCGGATAAGCAATGTTGCTGCACACCGGGACAGATAGTGAGATACCTGAACAAAATTTCTGGCCCCCTGCTCGACCGTATCGACATACAGTGTGAGATAACGCCCGTGCCCTTCAAGGACATCTCGCGTGCTGCACCAGGCGAATCGTCGGCTTCCATTCGCGAGCGTGTCATCAAGGCACGCAGGATTCAGGAAGGCCGTTTCCGCGATCATCCCGCCATCCACTGCAACGCACAGATGACCGAGCGCATGATACATCAGTATGCCGAGCCCGATGCCGAAAGCATTGAGATGCTTCGCAGAGCGATGGAACGCCTAAGTCTTTCGGCCCGTGCCTACAGCCGTATCCTCAAGGTCGCCCGTACCATCGCCGACCTCGAAGCCTGCGA
>JAFLUV010000176.1 GCA_022508635.1 Prevotellaceae bacterium | reverse complement strand
TTTGGCGATTTCCGTCTTGTGTCAGGCAAAACTTTCTCCGATGCCCCTATTTTTGCGGATTTCTTTACTGACCACTATGTCGGGATGGCAAAATTTCATCCATCACCTCGTCAAAGTCCACTGGATTTTCTTCCAACTCTGCGTTCAGCTGCCTTCTCCGCTCCACCCAGTATGGCTCATCGCTGTCAAGTAAGGGTATGTAGCACTCGCCATTCCCCTTGTTCTTGCCATTCTGCCTACGCTGCTGCCCTCTGCGCCCTTTGCCGTGCTGCAATCTGCTTGAGGGTGACTTTCCTTTTCCTGCCATTGCCTTGCTTTATCTGTTCGTTTGTCATTGGATGCCCGATGTTCCCGAAGAACATCTCAAACCTCTCATTGTCCTTAACCTTGCGGGTGTTGTAGTGGAAACTGAACTCGTCAAAGTACCTTTGCAGATGGTGTCTGCTGATGTAGTTGTACGTTCCGCTGATGGCTCTCTTGCAGTAGTTGCTCCAAAATGCCTCAATCGTGTTCGTGTACGCTCCGCCAACGGCATAGATGCCGTGACCGTGGTCAACCACATGGTGCTTATAGACTTTCTTGACAACGCTGTACCCCTGCCAGTCGTCCATGTAGAGCGTCACGTCACGCCTGACATTCGTGATGATGTGCCGTGTAAGTGGTTTCCACGAGGTGTTGTCCACCTGGAAGCAGATGACCTTCAGACCACCGCCATTCGGGTCACGCTGCAGCATGCCAAGCACTGGCTCCTTGTCCAAGTGGCTGCGGCCACGGGCATTCCTTATCTTGCCCTTGCCGTGGCGGTTCTTGTTCTTGCCTCCCACGAATGTCTCGTCAAGTTCTATCTCACCAGTCAGCTTGCCACCATTGTAAACGAATGCGTTGCGGATTTTGTGCATCATGTACCACGCTGTCTTCTGTGTCACGTCAATGTCCTTTGCCACCTGCACCGATGTGATGCCTTTCTTGCGTGAGGTGAGCATGTAGATTGCCATGAACCACTTCCTCAGTGGAGCCTTGCTGTTCTCGAATATCGTGCCAGTGCGGACATTGAAGTTCTTGCCCGTGTTCTTGCAGCGGTATGTGCCGTCACTGCGCCTGTAAACCTTTGACGATGGGTCAAAAGGGGATACCACTCCGTTTGCCCAAAGTTTCTTCTCAAGGAAGCGGATGCACTTCTTCTCCGTGTTGAATGTCTGCTGAAGGTCGAAAAGCGACTTGAATTTGAATGATGTCCTTGCCATAGTTCCCAAGTTTTTACTGGTTATTCTTGGGGTTAATAACTTTGGCGAGATTTTTTCGGAAACGGAATTTTGGGGCAATTCTGCCAAAATTTTGACAGATGGCTTTCCTTTGTGCTGATTTAGTGAAAGTTAGCGCAAGGCGTTAAACTTTCTTAATGAGATTTTCGCCAGCGTTTATCGACAGGGGCAGGCATGAAAAACGCACCAGCCGTCATTCGTGAGCGACAAGAGCGAGAAATACTGTAAAACCAGCTTGTAATCAAGTGTTTAGGCTGCTGCAAAAGTTAGGGTAATGTCGTATATAGCCACCTATAAAAGTTTGGACACACCTAAACATTTGGTATAAAACTTTATATAATATAAGGAAGTTCAAAGGTGTTATTCATAGTCTACAAGCGATTTCTTTTTCGAACTATAAATACTTCTAATAAGGCTAATCAGAATAACACTAAAGTGCTTTTCATGTTTTACTTAAGTATAGGCATTGTTCTCTACTAAAAATGTGCTATATTTGCAACAAGAAACATGATAATCTAAAACTATATACCTATGAAACCTTTTATGGATGAGAACTTTCTGTTGCTGAGTGAAACGGCGCAGAAGTTGTATCATGAGCATGCGGCTAAGATGCCGATTATTGACTATCATTGTCATCTTGTTCCGCAGCAAGTTGCTGAAAACAAGCGGTTTGAGTCTATCACACAGATTTGGTTGGGTGGCGACCATTACAAATGGAGAGCCATGAGAAGCAATGGAGTGGATGAGCGTTTCTGTACGGGCAAGGATACTACTGATTGGGAGAAGTTTGAGAAGTGGGCTGAAACTGTTCCTTACACATTCAGAAATCCTCTGTATCACTGGACACATCTGGAGCTGAAGACGGCTTTTGGCATTGACAAGACTTTGAATCCGCAGACGGCTCGTGAGATTTATGAGGAATGTAATGAGCAAATCAAGAATGACCCGAAATTTACGCCTCGCGGATTGATGAAGCATTACAACGTGAAGGTGGTCTGCACAACTGATGACCCTGTGGATTCGCTGGAATATCACAAGCAGGTGGCTGCTGACCCGACGATGGAAACGAAAATGCTTCCTGCATGGCGACCAGACAAGGCGATGGCTGTAGAAGTGCCTGCTAACTTCAAGGCATACGTGGATAAGCTGTCGGAAGTGAGTGGCAAGGCTATCAATAACTTTAATGATTATATTGATGCGATTCAAGCACGTCACGACTTCTTCGCTTCAATGGGATGCAAATTGAGTGACCATGGCATTGAAGAGTTTTATGCAGAAGATTATACGGATGCAGAAATCAAGGCTATCTTTGACAAGGTATATGGGGGCACGATACTGACGGAGCACGAGGTACTGAAATTTAAGAGTGCCATGATGTATATTTTCGCTGTGCAGGATGCCGAAGCAGGATGGGCGCAGCAGTTCCACTACGGTGCAATTCGAGACAACAACTCGAAGATGTTCAAACTGTTAGGACCTGATACAGGATTTGATTCTATAGGTGAGTTCAACACGGCTAAGAAGTGCTCGAAGTTCCTTGACCGACTAAATGCGGAGGGCAAATTGGCAAAGACAATTTTGTATAACCTCAATCCATGTGCCAATGAAGTGTTGGCTACCATGTTGGGCAACTTCCAAGATGGTTCATGCCCCGGAAAAATACAGTGGGGTTCGGGCTGGTGGTTCTTAGACCAAAAGGACGGCATGACGAAGCAGATGAACGCACTTTCGCTGTTGGGATTGCTGAGCCGATTTGTAGGTATGCTGACGGATTCTCGCTCGTTCCTTTCTTATCCTCGACATGAGTATTTCCGCCGCATCCTCTGCAACCTTGTAGCTACTGACATTGAGAATGGAGAAGTGCCATATACAGGCTATGAGGCAGAACGTGTCAATCAGATGATTGAGGATATTGCATACAACAACGCAAAGAACTATTTTCAGTTTTAATGCCTAATCCCTCTTTTAGTTTCAAGCAATTCACCATCCGTCACGACCGATGTGCTATGAAGGTCGGCACGGATGGTGTATTGCTTGGTGCATGGGCTTCGTTGCAAACAGGGACGGAAGGGAGAGAAAACGGCTGCTTGCGTGTCTTGGATATAGGAACTGGAACAGGATTGATTGCACTGATGTTGGCACAGCGTTTTCCTTTAGCAGAGATTGAGGGAATCGACATAGATGATGAGGCTGTTTTACAGGCGAAAGAGAATGCGGAAAACTCGCCTTTTGGTGGTCGAGTTTCCATCAACAAAAAGAATTTCAAGGATATAGATTCTTTCTCTAATCAATATGATTTAATTGTCTCAAATCCACCTTTTTATCAAGAAGATATATTCAGCGGTAGTCTGTCAAGAGACATCGCCCGCCATACCGTATCACTTCCATTTGAAATCCTCATTAAGAATGTGGCGAAATTGTTGTGTGAAACAGATGTTTTTTGTGTTATCATTCCATACACAGAGACGGTGAATTTTATAGCGATGTGTGCAGAACAAAAGTTATATCTTGCTCGTCGGCTTGACATTCAATCTACGGCACAAAAGCATCCTAAACGGACGATGTTAGCTTTTGTG
>JAFLUV010000175.1 GCA_022508635.1 Prevotellaceae bacterium | reverse complement strand
TTTGTCGCGTACGCTTTCCGCTGATATTTCTTTGATGGGCATAGCCACCTCAATAAGTTTCTTTGCTTTCATAATGTTGATGTTTTAGGTTGCCATTCCTCCAACGGGAGGTAGAACTGAATGCCTTTGGTCTTTTGTTCAAAAGTCATTCGGTGGGCAGGGTCGTTAATGATATTCAGTTGTGGATTCGTTTTGCAATTGGTGACAATGTATAGCCAAGCACGAGTGCCAAGTTGTGCCAATCGGTTCATCTCGTTCTCCGAGAGCATCACACCATCTGTGCCAGCGCGTCCCTTCACCTCAATATAGCGTTTCTGACCTTGCGCATCGATGCTTCTCAGGTCGTAGCCCACATTGTCTTTTGACACATCTTCCGCCGTTCTGTCATTAGCCTTTTCATACTCTATGGCGGCCTGCATAGCAATGGCTTCCACCTCATCGTCGCGGCTCATGCCGTAGGTCTGGCGATACTCCACCTGGTTCAGCGGAACTACATAGGCACAGCCAAGCACTTCAGGGGCTATGGGAAACAGTTCTGCACCCTCGGCCAATTCCTGTAGCCGCTCCTCGCGGTGTTGCATCAGTTCTTGCAGACGGTTTTCTTTTACCATCAGTTTTTGCTGGGCTTTCTCGTCGTCAGCCATGAAGATTTTTCCTTGCAGTTCGTTGATTTCTCCCTGTATATCGAGGATAATCTGCTGAAAGGCCGATTGCAGATACTCCCTGCGATGCCGTAAATCTTCTTCTACCCTAATCTGTGTCTGCTGAAGCAGCGGCTCCGTTATATGTTCGTATGCCCAGCCTACAGCCTCTTCCTCGTTCATCACATCGGGAGGCACAATCTCTTTCGCAAAGGTGGCAGGAGGACATAGGTCCAAAAGCTTGGCAGGTGAAGTCTGGCGGAAACCATTCGCTTCCTGGCAGACTAAGGTCAGCAGTTCGTTGACCACGTTGGGTTCGCCGTCTTGTGCCTGTCGGTTGTCTTGTATCTGGTTTCTGACAAAATATGCAAAATAGGGTTGCTGGTCCTCAGGCGAAACAAGCACAGTGCCTTTCAGCATTTCATCGCGGAACTGATGGCTCACGGTGTCCACCAGACTGTCAAACAAGGCATTGCCGGGATTGATATAATGGGCTTTGCCATACTGAACAGTTGAGGTCTGATAGTCCAAAAATTTCTGCTTGTCGAAGAAGAAATAAAGTTGTGTCAGGTTTTCCGCATAGATATTGTAGTCGTCTTTCAATCGCTGTACCAGCACTTCGGGAATATAAGTCATCTGATAGATGCCGTCAGCCAGTTCCTGATATTGCCCTCCCAAGTATTTGAAGGCTCGTTCGAAGAACAGTCGGATATAGATAGGCTGCAAGCGTCGTTCATCGCTGTCTTCTTTCAGTAATCGTGCTTCCTTGAAATCGACGGTGGTGTGCGCCATGGCCTGACTTTGCTCGTCGATGCTGCGACGGAACAAACCACTCAGTTCTGCCGTCGATTTGTCAATGAAGGCATCAAGGTCGCTTTCGTGTCCATTGAGGACAGAATCAATGATATTGTCGAGTGTCACGCCTTTCAGCACATCTTGTATGACATCGTACACCCTGTCATCGCCCAACTGCTCACGGATGACATCGAGTTTTGTCAGCAGTTTCTTCAGCACCTGACCTTCACGGGTGTTGCCTGCTACCATATTGAACACCATCACATCGCTTTTCTGCCCATAGCGGTGGATTCTACCCATGCGTTGCTCCAGTCGGTTCGGATTCCACGGGATGTCCCAGTTCAGAAGCAGACGGCAGAATTGGAGATTGATGCCTTCGCCGGCGGCATCTGTACAGATGAGGATTTGCGTGTCAGGAGTCATAAACTGACATTGTGCCATACGCCGCTCATCCACCGACATGCCGCCATGAATAGTGGCCACGGTATAGCCGTTGTTCTGCAAACGTTCCTGTAAATATAATAAGGTGTCCTTATGCTCTGTGAAGATGACTAATTTCTCGCCATTAACCACCCCCTGCGAGGTGAGCAGGTGTTTCAGTTCTTTGTACTTCTGCTCTTCCTGCTGCTGATTATAGAGCGAGTCTGCCAGTAAATACAGTTCCTTCACCTCTTGCGCCTCGGCTTTGATTTCGCTGGGACTTTTAGAGGTCGTAAACAATTTCAGTTTCTTTGGGTCTGACAGAATGCTGTCCAATGCATCGCGCTCATCATCGTCAAGGTCGTCAAGATTGTCAATGTTCATATCCTCAAACTCGTCCAGTTTCACGCGCTGCTTCCACAGCGAAGGGTTGCGCTCCAGTTCGTCAGTCAATCCCTGAAGGGCTGTCCAGCGTTTCTTCAAGGTGTTGCGGATGGCGTAGATGCTGCTTACCAGTCGGCGTTGCATTACCTGCAAGGCTAACGATACATGTATATTCTTTGACTGGGCAGCTTCTGCCTTGCGCTTCGTCAGGTATTCGGTTACGACATCGTAGAGTCGTTTTTCGTCAGGGGTCAGATTGTAACTGGCGGTTTTAGTAAAGCGCTTCTTGTAGAGCGGATTACCTTCCCAGTCTTTCATGTCCTCCTTGAGTCGACGGATGAAGAACTTGTTGGCCCCCGTCTCGCCCAACTCCCTAACACGCTCAGTCACCAAGTCGGCAGTAGCAAAGATGTCCTCGTCGAGCAGTTGCAGCAACCGTTTGAACGTGTCCTTGCGTCCTCGATGGGGTGTAGCCGTCAGCAGTAGCAGGTGCTCACATTGCCGCGACAACACATGTGCTGCCTCGTAACGTTTCGACTTATAGATTTTTTCACCATATTCGTAGGCTGAGAGCTTGTGAGCCTCATCGAAGATAACCATGTCCCAACTCGTTTTGCCCAGCACGTTCAGCACATCTTCGCGACAGACGAAATCAATGCTGGCAACGATACGGTCATTGTTCTGGAACACAGTCGGCTCGGAAGAGAATACACTACGGTTTACCAGTTTGAAAGGGATGTTGAACTTGACACCCAGCTCGTCTTCCTGCCATTGCTTGGTCAGTCCGCCAGGTGTAACTATCAGGATACGCTTCACGATGTGGCGCATCATCAACTCCTTCAGCAGCAGCCCAGTCATAATAGTCTTTCCTGCTCCAGTATCGTCAGCCAATAGGAAGCGAATGTTGGGCTGTGGCAACAGGAATTTATAGACGGCCTCCACCTGATGGGGCAATGGGTCAACAACACTACAGTTAATGGCAAAGAGCGGGTCAAACTGATAGGCAGACTTGATGCGCTCGGCTTCGGCAAAGAGTACGAACTGTTCTGGGTCGCCTCGGAAATTAAACTCGCCGTCAGTAGTCAGCACCTCTAAAGCGTCTGCCTGTTCCTTGGTCACAATTTTGGAGCCAAGTCTTCTGGTATTCACTCCGACGTATGAGAGTGAATACTTAGAGCCTAACGTCTGAATCTTGGTAATCTCAACAGATTCAGCAGGCACGAGGCCGGCAACAATCGAGCCAACCTCTATTTTCAGCATTTGATTGGTCATTGTGGTAGGGACTAATCAATCATTAAGTTTGTTTCACCGAGGGACAAAAAGAAAGCGCACCCGCCGTTCATATCCCTAAGCTCAGGCGTCCCTACCACAGTAACCCGTCAGATGAAATACTCACAAACGGATACGCCCTAACAGGCGTACCCTCTCCGTTTGGATTCATCTGACATTGTCGATAGTCATTGGTAGGGACTTTCGAGCTGTGAATCACATCCGAATCAGATACAATATCTTATTCGACCCACGATGTCAATGCAACACAGCCTTGGCGGCTGCAATGCAGGTGCAAAGGTAGTCATTTTTTTTGCAAAAATAAAACGAACCGAGTGCTTTTTCAGGAAAATCTTTGCA
>JAFLUV010000174.1 GCA_022508635.1 Prevotellaceae bacterium | reverse complement strand
CCCGAAACGCAGCACTTGCCCATACCGCGAGCCACAACGGCAGCGTGGCTGGTCATACCGCCGCGAGCCGTCAGGATGCCTTCGGCAGCCGACATACCGGCCAAGTCTTCGGGGCTGGTCTCGATGCGGACGAGCACCACCTGATGGCCGTCGTTGTGCCATGCTTGTGCATCGTCGGCGTGGAACACAATCTGGCCGCAACCGGCACCGGGACTGGCGGGCAGACCCTGTGCAATCACCTTTGCCTTCGTCAAGGCCTGCTTGTCGAATACGGGGTGGAGCAACTCGTCGAGCTTCTGGGGCTCGCAGCGCAGGATGGCGGTCTTCTCGTCAATCATGCCTTCGTGCAGGAGGTCGATGGCAATCTTCACCATGGCCGCACCCGTGCGCTTGCCGTTACGGGTCTGCAGGAACCACAGCTTGCCTTCCTGTACGGTGAACTCCATATCCTGCATGTCACGGTAGTGCTGCTCGAGCTTGTTCTGCAGTGCATCCAGCTGGGCATAGATTTCGGGCATGGCCTCCTCCATGGAAGGATACTTCTCGGCTCGCTCTGCCTCGCTGATGCCGGCACGCTCTGCCCAACGCTGCGAACCAAGCTTCGTAATCTGCTGCGGCGTGCGGATGCCGGCAACGACGTCCTCGCCCTGTGCATTCACCAAGTACTCACCGTTGAACACGTTCTCGCCATTGGCGGCGTCGCGGCTGAAGCAAACACCCGTTGCACTGGTCTCGCCCATGTTGCCGAACACCATGGCCATAACGCTCACGGCCGTACCCCACTCGTCGGGAATACCCTCCATCTTGCGGTAGAGGATGGCACGCTCGTTCATCCAGCTGCGGAATACGGCGCAGATGGCGCCCCAGAGCTGTTCTACGGGGTCGTTGGGGAACTCGCTGCCCGTCTGCTCCTTGATGGCCTTCTTGAAGAGGCTCACCAGCTTCTTCAGCGATTCCACGCTCAGGTCCTTGTCAAGCACGACACCCTGCTCCTTCTTCACTTTCTCGATGATAGCCTCGAAGGGGTCGATGTCGGTCTTGTTCACGGGCTTCATGCCGAGCACCACGTCGCCGTACATCTGTACGAAGCGGCGGTAGCTGTCATATACGAAATGGGGATTGTTGGTCTTGGCCACCATGCCTTCTGCCACCTCGTCGTTCAGACCCAGGTTGAGGATAGTGTCCATCATACCGGGCATGGAAGCGCGGGCACCGGAACGCACGCTGACGAGCAGCGGATTGTTCACGTCGCCGAACTTGCAGTTCATCAACTCTTCCGTATGGGCAATAGCAGCCTTCACCTCGTCTTGCAGCAGTTCTACAATCTTTTCCTGACCGAGTTCATAGTACTCGTTGCAGGTGTCCGTCGTAATGGTGAAACCGGGAGGAACAGGCACACCGATGTGGTTCATCTCGGCCAGATTGGCACCCTTTCCGCCCAATTGTTCACGCATCTGGGCGTTACCTTCGGCTTGTCCGTTACCAAAGGTGTAAACACGTTTTTGACTCATAATCGTTCTTTTGACTTAATCGTTGTGTATTCAATATTTTGCAAAGTTATGGTATTTTCTCTATTCTTACAAAAGAAAACACAGGAAATTATGATAAAATGCTTAATTTTGCACTTTGTAAGCAAAAAGAACATAGCCAAGGTATGTCGAGGAAAAAGAAAGAATTACCTATTTACCGGGAAGTTGAAATACAGGATGTGGCAGCCGAGGGTAAGGCCCTTGTCCGTATAGATGATATGGTTGTCTTCGTACCTTTTGTGGTGCCGGGCGATATTGTTGACCTGCGTGTCGTGCGCAAGAAGCATCACTATGCTGAAGCGCTCTGCACTCACATCTATAAGATGAGTGCGTGTCGTACGGAACCTTTCTGTCCGCACTATGGCGTATGTGGCGGTTGCAAATGGCAGATTCTGCCCTATGAAGAGCAATTGCGCTACAAACAGAAACAGGTGATGGACAATCTGGAGCGAATCGGCAAGATTCCTCTTCCGGAATGCGATCCCATCATAGGCTCGGAGAAGATACAGTGCTACCGGAACAAGCTGGAGTTTGGCTTTGCCGACAAAATATGGCTGACGGAAGAGGAGATACGTTCGGGCAAGAAGTTCGAACTGCCAGGATCGGTCGGGTTCCATACTTCCGGTGCCTTTGACAAGATACTGCCCATCAGCGAATGCCGTCTCATGGAGGATATTAATAACCAGCTGCGCAATGGTGCACGGCAATATGCCTACGAGCACAACCTCACGTTCTTCAATGCCCGCGAGCATCGGGGACTCCTGCGCAACATGATGATACGCCTTTCCAATACAGGGGAGCTGATGGTCTTGATGCAGTTCTGCTTCGCACCCATTGTTCCTGCCCAGGATGCTGATGCGTCTACGCCCGCACTCTCTGCCTCCCGGTTAAGAGAGCAGGCCATGGCAATGATGAAGTGGATGCACGAAAGCTTTCCTGAGGTGACAAGCCTGCTCTGGGTGAATAACGAGAAGTTCAACGATACCATTGGCGACCTTGACGTACAGCTCTATAGCGGTACAGACCATATCTTCCTCGAGATGGAGAACCTCCGCTTCAAAGTAGGCCCCAAGAGCTTCTATCAGACCAACACGGAGCAAGCCTATATATTATATAAGGTAGCCCGTGAGTTCTGTTATGCCTCTCCTATGGAGAAAACGGAGCAGGGCTTGCCTCTTATCTACGACCTCTATACGGGAACAGGTACCATAGCCAATTTCGTGGCAAACGGAGCCCGCAAGGTCATAGGCATAGAGTATGTGCCCGAGGCCATCGAGGATGCCAGGCTCAACTCACAGATTAACGGCATCACCAACACCGAGTTCTTTGCCGGAGACATGAAGGACATTCTCAGCCGCGACTTTATCGAGCAGCACGGCAAGCCCGACATCATCATCACCGACCCGCCTCGCGCCGGCATGCACCAGGATGTCATTGAGACCATCCTCTTTGCCGACCCTCGGCGCATCGTCTATGTCAGCTGCAACCCGGCAACGCAGGCACGCGACCTGCAGCTCCTTTCCGTAGCATACGACGTGAAGCGTATCCAGCCCGTGGACATGTTCCCCCATACACAGCACGTGGAGAATGTCGTACTCTTAGAGAAGCGTACTTCTCAGGACGTGACGGCATATCCTTACAAAGGTCAGTAGAGTAGGGTGCATCCCTCGCAGCCATGCAGGATAGACAGTGAACCCCGGAAGCCAGACTTAGGGCTTCCGGGGTTTATCGTACTGATGTGTCTTCCTCTTGCCTCTGGATTGAAGGGTGCCTGTCTCAGCATTACCTTCTTTCCGTCCTTTATGTATATGCCCTTGCGGGTCGGGTTGGCCGTAGCCGATAACAACGGATTCGAGGGAAGAACAATCCTGGAAGGCACTTTGTCCTATGCTCGTCACGCCGTCGCCGATAACAACGGATTCGAGGGAAGAGCAATTACGGAAGGCTCTGTCTCCTATGCTTGTCACGCCGTCGCCGATAACAACGGACGTAAGGGAAGAGCAACCAAAGAAGGCATAATCTCCTATGCTGCTCGTCATGCCGTCGGGGATATTGACGGATTCGAGGGAAGAGCAACCATTGAAGGCATAATCTCCTATGTTGCTTGTCACGCTCTCGGGGATATTGATGGATGTGAGGGAAGAGCAACCCCTAAAGGCCTCGCTTCCTATGCTCGTCACGCTCTCGGGGATATTGACGGATTCGAGGGAAGAGCAACCAAAGAAGGCAAAGTGTCCTATTCTCGTCACGTTGTATGTCTTGCCGTCATAGGTAACCGTGGATGGGATGACGATATCGCCTTTATAGTCTGACAATTCATCATTGTATGGATTTGAGTTATAATGGCTCGTCACCTCAACGCTTGCATCGCCTGTGATGTTGTAGCAGATGCCGTCCACCTCGACGTATGCCCACGTGAGGGTAGAGGCCATTAATAGAAC
>JAFLUV010000173.1 GCA_022508635.1 Prevotellaceae bacterium | reverse complement strand
CCACGGACAAGGCGGGCAAGGCGTACCAGATCCTGAGAATTTATCTTTCCGTCGGCATTGAGGTCAGCAGCTTCGGAAACAAAGCCTTCTACGGGCTTGCCCACGATATAGAGCTTCAGGGCAACATAGTCGTAGGCATCTACCCGGCCGTCTCCGTTGACATCACCAGGCACAACTGTTTCAGGATAAGAGAAATAGAAGTCATAGGGCGCATAGTTCGCAGCACCCATCGTGTTGTCATCTTCGCGACGGTCAAGGAGCATCCAGGATTCATCGTCTGGCACCTCACTTTTCCGGTTGCTGCCCAACAGCGACCAGGTGACAGGATTACGTCCGGGATAGGTCTGCGTGTCGGCAGCCGTAGTGAAGCGGTAGCCGGTAAGGGTGGTACTCCGTCCTGCATCTATATATATATATAATGTATTGTCGGCAGAGAATGCAGCACAGTATTTGGTATTGACATTGTCGTCAAAGAGATTGTCCGCCGAATGATCCTTAATGTATGTGCCGGTGCTTGCGTAGAGCGCGAGCGGCGTGACTTCGTTGCCAAATCGGTCAAGGAGATCGAATTCAGAGAACTGGATTGTTGTGCCGTCAGCTATCTTCTCTATGGCAAGCTGATAATAGCGGTGCTCCGGCATCTTGTCGGTGACGAGAATCGTACAAGTGTCGCGTAAAGTGCTGAAATTTGGCGCAGAGACAATGATGTCTGCCCTGCCGAGACCGACGGCCACGACATGCCCCTGCTCGTCGACCATGGCAACCTGCTCGTCGGTCGATATCCACTGCAAGCGGACATCTTGCATGGCAGCTGGCGTATGGCTGGCCTTTATCTGCAACTCCTCGTCGGGCAGGAGCATGGCAGAGTGCCTATCCAAAGCAAGCGCCTTGAGAGCGTGCGGAATATAGAAGTCGAACGGCTGGTAGTTGACTGCCTGCAAAGTCCGGTCGTTGCTGCGTTCGTCGACAAGTTCCCACCGGGAATCGTTGGGATCGGTCAGGCGGGTATTGCTGCCATATAGCTTCCACGAACTCGGGTTGCGGTCGGGGAAATTACCAGTATCGTTTGCCGTATAGATGCGGTAGCCGTAGGCATCAACCTCTGTGCGAGCATCGAAGAGGAAGTATGCAAAGCCATTGAAAGAGCCGCAATACTTGGTGTAGACATCATTGTCGGCGGCATTCACCCAACCCTCGTTGGTATATCCATCGGAGCCACCATAGACACCCAGAGCCCTCACCTCGCCGGCAGCTTCGTCCAGGAGGTCGAATTCCGAGAATTGCAAGGTTCCATTGCTGCCATTTTGCAGGCTTGTCACCACAAGGTTGTAGTAGCGGAACCTTGACGCACCGTTGACGATGTTGGTGTATCTTCCGTCCTTCTCGTAGACAATGCCGCTGTTCCTGCTAAGCACGGGGTAGAGATCATGCTCGCTCCCGTTGTCAAGGTTCTGCCGCCAAGTGTTGTCCGCACCGCTGGAATTGAGCTGAAAGCAAAGATATCCGTTATCTGCCTGTTCGGATGTCATGTTATTGGTCTGCGTGGATGCATAGTCCCAGCAGTTGTCGATGGAAAGGCTTCTTGAGGCAAATGCAAAATCCTTGCCTTCCGCTGCTCCAATGACGGTGCCGACATTATAACTGTTCGCTACGGTCATCGAACCGGCAGAGGGGCCGACAAGAGCAGCCGCTCCGTTCTGTGCCGTGATGGTTCCCGTGTTGCAACAATTGTTGACATTAATTATTGCCATAATGCGCCCCGAGCCTACAAGTGCCCCGGCATTCTCACCCGTAGCAGTAACCGTGCCGTGATTTTCAATGCCAGAAATGGTAACGGTGCCATTGCGCGCATAGCCGGCAAGCATGCCAACGTTATCCTCGCCCTCTACGCTACAAGTCTTGTCGAAAACAATGTTCGAGAGCGTACAGAGACCCGGATAGCCGATGAGTCCAACGCCTTCATTGCCACGGAGATGCAGGTCATAGACGGTGTGTCCCTGTCCGTCAATACTGCCGGCAAAGGGTGCGGAGGCAGTACCTATAGGCTGAAACTCATCGTTGTAATCCTGCATGTGGATATCGGCTGTAAACACCGCCTTAGCCTTCGTCTCGCCACTTTCGTTGACAATCCGGCTGAAGGTGCAGAGGTCAAGGGCGGAGCCTATCTGGTAGATGCCATTCACCTGCTGCACCTTTCCATAGGAGAGCATGGTGTCCATCCAGTCGACACGGTCGCGGACAAAGTCGCGGACACGATCTACCTCCGCCTCCCACGAGCCGGGGACGGCAGGGTTGAGCGAAAGCCATTGGTTAAGATATGGCCAGCGCATGAAGTTGAGTTGGGCAGAGGCACGTATCTCGCGGCGAAGTGAGTCGACATCAGCGGCCACATCGTCCGGGTCGAAGTTCCCTGCCCTGCGAAGCTTTGCCCACATCTCCTGCATATAGGCAAAAGCCGACGGATCGGAAAGGACACGATCCACAAAAGAGATCCAGTGGCCTGTCTCGCGTACCTTGTAGGTCCAGTCCATGCGTTCGTTGGCAGGATAGGTCGTCTGATCATTCTCGAGAGCGAGCTCGGCATCCCAGATGGGGCCTACGTAGAAGTGATCGTCGCCGCGTTCCTTGTAGAAAAAGACCTGACAAAGCATGTCTGTATTGCCATTGAACTCACTGGTAAGGATATGGCGTATGAACGTCTCCATATCAAGAACCGAACGCATGCCCTTTTCCGGGTCGGCATAGTCGGCACCGAAGACAGTATTCTCCATCGCATTCCATGTATTTTGGATGTACTGGAACTGCTGGGGCTGTATGATGTCTTCGTCGGGGTCATGCACGGTAATGGGATTACCATGGGAAGAGTTGAACCAGTACGGTTCGCTGCTGGCGTTGTTGTCTACTTCAACATAGTAGCCGCCCGTTATGAACTCGTCGTCAACATCCCATTCGGTCATCTCAGTAATGTTGATGCGCTTGCTGTCCACGGAGACAGCATCGGCCAAAGTGTAGGTGCCGCGATAGTCACCGTTGACAATAAGGTCGACCACCTGGCTCCAGGGCGTCCACTGCATCTGCGCACGCTTCGACATCGCCCACGCCACAGGGTTACGCATCAGCGTCTTATCGCGATAACTGTTGATGAGCACCCATTTCTTGCACTTAGCAGGTGACTCGTTGCTTCCGCCTTTCATCACATGATGGCTCGAACCATCGTTATACTTCATGCGGAATGCCTTGTTCTCATGCGTAGAGGAATAGTTGCCACGCACACGAAACAGGATGGGATACTCCTGAATCATCGTTCCGTCCTCGTAGATAAGCACCGACTGCGACTCAAAGTCCTCGCCGCGATTGGTGGGAAGGATATTGTCTCGCACGTGAACGCTGAGTGTAGGCAAGTTGGTAACTTGATAGAACTGGCTGTCGTCGCCTGCTCCCGCATGGCCGTGGAACTTCAATTCAGCGATGTTGCAGTAAGAACCTGTGCTGCCTACGTAGCGAACATAGCGAAAACCACGGCTCACGTTAATGTACACCGTGTTGACAGACCCGTTGGCCGGTCTTTCACTAATAAGATAGAGTGGCATGGCATCCATGAAGTCAGGGCTATTGGCACCCTCGAAGACACCGAGCACCACACGCTCAGCCCCCTGGCTTCCGGGTGCCGGTGTGTAGTCTATGCGCGTAATGACATGAGGCTCACCTAAGTCCAGACCCACCCATTGCAAGGCAGAGCTGCTCGTACTATAGTAAGTAGACGCGTCGTCATCGAATGCCAGGAGTGCCCTTGAAGCTGTGCCGGAACATATCACCGTGCCCTCTATAGGAAGATCCACCGATGAGTTGTAGGCATAGAGAATAGAAGAAGCCACCAGTACGTAAAGCAAAGAACAGAATCTGCGGGTCATCATGTTTGTCATGTTTCACTTACATTATTTTTTACACACGTACATGCGCAAAACGTGTGCAAAATTCGCACATTTTTCCGACATTCCCAACATTTTTCCTAAAAAATACGCAAAACACCTGCCACATAATATAAAATCCCGTTATCCCGGAAGAAAAAGGGGAAACGGAATTTCTTGCGTTGGGCTACCCGGACTCGAACCAGGAAAGGCAGGACCAGAATCTGCAGTGTT
>JAFLUV010000172.1 GCA_022508635.1 Prevotellaceae bacterium | reverse complement strand
TTTGATAAATATTTTGTACCTTTGCACACCAAAACTGGCAGAACACACAATAACAAAAACTTGGACAGCATGAAGGTAGCCGTCGTGAAATACAATGCAGGGAACATCTTCTCCGTGATTCACGCCCTGAAGCGAATGGGTGTGGATCCCATCCTGACGGACTCTGCCGAAGAGCTTCGCGGCGCCGACAGGGTGATATTCCCAGGGCAAGGCGAGGCATCAAGCGCAATGCACTATCTGCGCGAAAGCGGCTTGGATCGGATCATCCCCACCCTCACACAGCCCGTCTTGGGCATTTGCATCGGGCAACAGCTCATGTGCCGCCATTCGGAAGAAGGCGACGTGGACTGCTTGGGCATCTTCGACGCTGACGTCAAGCGCTTCCGCCCCCTCAGACACGAGGACAAAATACCGCACATGGGGTGGAACCAGATACAAAACCACACCGCGGACTCCGAACCCTCCCTCTTCAAGGGGATGGATGGGGAGTACGTCTACTTCGTCCACAGCTACTACGTGCCCCTCTGCGAGCATACGACTGCCGTCACGGAATACATACACCCCTTCAGCTCAGCCATGCAGAAAGGTAACTTCTATGCAACGCAGTTCCATCCGGAGAAGAGCGGCAGGACGGGACAGCAAATCCTGAGTAACTTTTTGGCCGTCGACGCGGCAAACCGCTAACCTCCCGTCACACACAACACACATCCATGATTGAGCTCATCCCTGCAATAGATATCATCGAAGGCAAGTGCGTGCGCCTGACAAAAGGCGACTACGACACGAAGAAAGTCTATGGCGACCCGCTCGAGATGGCTCGGCAGTTCGAGGATATGGGCATGCGCCGCCTGCACGTAGTCGACCTGGACGGAGCCAAGAGCAAGCACGTGGTTAACATAGATGCCCTGCGAGCCATCGTCTCGCACACCAGTCTCGTCGTGGATTTCGGTGGAGGCGTCAAGACAGACGAGGATCTGGAAAAGGCATACGACGCAGGAGCCGCACTCGTCACAGCTGGAAGCATTGCCATCACTGACCCCGAACGCTATCTGGGCTGGCTCGACAAATACGGAGCCGACCGCCTCATTTTGGGTGCCGACGTCAGAAACGGCCGCGTTTCCATCAACGGATGGAAGGAAGACTCTGACGTGCGCCTCGAAGATCTCCTCCTGCGCTACATGAAGGCAGGCACACAAAACGTCCTCTGCACGGAAATCAGCAGGGACGGCACTCTGGCTGGACCAGCCGTCAGCCTCTACCGCAGCATCATGGAGCACTATCCCGGGTGCCACCTCATAGCCAGCGGCGGCGTGGGCAGCATGGAGGACATCCGCGCCCTTGAGTGTGCAGGCATTCCCGCCGTTGTATTCGGCAAAGCCTTTTACGAAGGAAAGATCACCAAGGAAGAAATTTTAAGAAAACAACAGAACCTCCCCTCCTAAAAACGAGGAGACACGAAGAAAGGCCTATGTTAGCAAAGAGAATCATCCCCTGCCTGGACGTAAAGGATGGGCAAACCGTCAAGGGCACCAACTTCCTGCAGCTCCGCGGAGCAGGCGACCCCGTAGAGCTGGGCAAGCTCTACAGCCGTCAGGGAGCAGACGAACTGACCTTTCTCGACATTACCGCCAGCCATGAGGGACGCAAGACCTTCACCAGCATGGTGCAAAAAGTTGCAGCTGAGATAGACATTCCCTTCACCGTTGGAGGCGGCATCAGCGAACTGGCCGACGTAGAGCGTATGCTCTCGGCCGGAGCTGATAAGATAAGCATCAACAGCGCTGCCCTGCGCCGTCCCCGACTCATCGACGAAATCGTCAGCCATTTCGGAAGCCAGGTCTGCGTCGTCGCCATTGACGCAAAACTGGAGCCCAATGGTAGCAGCGACAACGAAGGGACTTGGACATGCTACCTCAACGGCGGACGCATACCCACGGAGCGGAACCTCTTCGACTGGGCACGGGAAGTGAACGATCGCGGAGCAGGCGAAATACTCTTCACCAGCATGAACCACGACGGCGTGAAGAAAGGCTTTGCCTGCAAAGCCCTCAGCCGACTGGCATCCCTGCTCACAATTCCCGTCATAGCAAGCGGCGGAGCAGGCAAAATGGAAGACTTCCGCGACGTCTTCGCACAAGGACACTCCGACGCCGCACTTGCAGCCAGCGTCTTCCACTTCGGACAGATAGCCATCCCCGAACTCAAAGAATATTTAAAGAAAGAACACATTAACGTTAGGATATGATAAAAGTTGACTTCGCCAAGTGTGGCGGTCTGGTACCTGCTATCATTCAGGATGCCAAGACAAAGACCGTGCTCATGCTCGGCTACATGAACGAAGAAGCACTGCAAAAGACACAGGACACAGGGCTCGTCACCTTCTACAGCCGTTCGCGGAAATGCCTTTGGACAAAAGGCGAGACAAGCGGCAACTACCTGCATCTGGCAGATATCAAGAGCGATTGCGACAACGACACACTCCTCATCCAGGCAATCCCCGACGGCTCCACCTGCCATACAGGAACCGATACCTGCTGGGGCGAGGAAAACCAACCCAACCCGCTGCTTTTCCTTTCCGAACTCAGCGACTTCATCGAACAACGCCACAAAGAAATGCCCGAGGGCAGTTACACCACATCGCTCTTCCGTGACGGACTGAACCGCATGGCGCAGAAAGTAGGCGAGGAAGCACTGGAGCTGGTCATTGAAGCCACAAACGGCTCCAACGATCGCCTCATCTACGAAGGCTCTGACATGCTCTACCACCTCATCGTACTCCTCACCAGCAAGGGACTCCGCATCGAGGACATGGCAGCCGAACTGATGAAACGCCACAACCCAGGATGGAAGAAACACTAACCCACCAGCAGCAAAGATGATACTCAACTACAACGACGTCGACCTCTATCAAGGCGAGCATCTCGTGCTCCGGCATGTAAACTTCTGCGTAGAAGAAGGCGAGTTGGTCTATCTCACAGGACCAGTAGGCAGTGGAAAATCATCGCTCCTCAAGTCCAGTTACGGCGAAGTTCCCATCGGAAGCGGCAAGGCAGAAGTGCTCGGCTTTGACATGAAACGTCTCAAGACGAAACACCAGCCAATGTTACGGCGACAAATGGGCATCGTCTTCCAAGACTTCCAGCTCATGCCGGATCGTACCGTCCGGCGTAACCTCGACTTCGTACTCCGATCCACAGAATGGAAACAGAAGACCAATCGTGAGCATCGCATCGACGAAGTGCTTGCCATGGTGAAACTCTCCGACAAGAAGGACAAAATGATCTATGAGCTCTCAGGCGGCGAACAACAACGAATATGCATCGCCCGTGCCATCCTCAACAACCCCAAAGTCATCCTGGCAGACGAACCAACAGGAAACCTTGATGCCGAAAACGGCGAACTCATCTTGGCTCTGCTCGATGAAATACGGCGCCAACAGCACACCGCCGTCATACTCAGCACACATAACTTGCAATGGCCTGCCTATTTTCCAGGCACCGTATACAGCTGCGGCGACGGATGCTTAGTAACGAACAGGGAGAAAGGAAAGAGTGAAGACATCATTGTTACAGAAAATCAAGAACCCACAGAATAAAAAGACACCCTTCCACGTTAGCACGGAAGGACAAAACCTACAAAAAACATGAAAGTACTGAAGTTCGGTGGCACCTCCGTAGGCTCACCACAAAGAATGCAGGACGTTTCCCGGCTCATCACCAAGGACGGAGAAACCAAGATCGTAGTCCTCTCCGCAATGTCGGGCACCACAAACACCCTTGTGGAAATCTCCGATTACCTTTATAAAAAGAACCCCGAAGGTGCAAACACCATCATCAACCAGTTAGAACAGAAGTATGCCGACCACATCGCAAAGCTCTATAGCACCGAAGAAGCCAGGCAGCAGACAATGAACTTCCTGCACGAGGAGTTCGACTACCTGCGATCCTTCACTAAAGTGCACTTCACATCTTTCGAAGAAAAAGTCATTCTGGCTCAAGGTGAAGTAATTAGCACCAATATGTTCACCAACTACTTGAAAGAAATCGGCATCAGTACCTTCCTCATCAGCGCCCTCGACTTTGTTCGCACAGACAAGAATGCCGAGCCGGACATGAACTACATCAAGGAGAAACTCACAAATATACTCAAGGAGAATCCCGGTTATCAAATATACATAACCCAAGGATTCATCTGCCGCAATGCCTATGGCGAAAT
>JAFLUV010000171.1 GCA_022508635.1 Prevotellaceae bacterium | reverse complement strand
TTGCGCTATGATACCACTCGTCGTCATAGGCTGAATAATGCATATTTTCCAACCTGTACTTCTTCTCACCTCTTTCAAGGCAATCCTCACAGCAGTAGTCCTCCTCCGTGAGTTTGCTGTGACAAAAATCCTCATCATAATATTCCGGGTTGAGCATCTTCTTTCCGCAGACCGGACAGAACATGATGTCGTCTTCATGATAATATTCATCTTGAAACTCGATGAAGTCGTCCATACACTCTGAGTCACAGGTCTCCTCGTTGCCGTGGTAGTATACTGTGCAGACCTCATATGCGTTTCTTTCGTGATAGCTGTCATATTCCTCAGGTTCCTCTTCGCCTTCAGATTCTTCAAGGCTTCCGTCAGTAACGTCCAGCATGTAGTCGCCACTTTCATAGTTGTATGCCTCCTTGTTGTACATGGAATACCACTTGAAGGTATCCTGGTAACTGAGACAGTCGTCCCAGCCCAAGTTACACTTGATATGGAATCTCTTGTCTGAGAGTGAGTTGCCGTTGATGTCAACAATGGCCGTGCTCTCTGAACATGCCGCCCCGATCTTCTTGTAGCAGTCTATCTCACCTGCCTGTATCAGCGCATCTATCAAAGCCTGCTTGTACACGTCGTTTCCGTCAGTGGAATACTGGCGTTCAGCATAGCGGTACTTCTTCCCGTCCTCGTCAAATACGTCCGTAAAGATGATGCACCTTGCGATGATCATGCCTTCCTCGTCCTTCAGGTATGCAGCCTTTGCCTTGACAGAATCCTTGTAGAAGGACCACAAATCCTTGTTTACCATGCAGGAAACGAAGCTGTCCGACCTCGTGTCGTATCCTTTAAGCCGCCCGGAATCATAGATGTCCGAGAAGTTGTCGTTCACATAGAGCTTGTTCTTGGGCAGCATGCCTATCGCATAGGCCTGCCAGTCACGGTTGAACTCTTCGCAGAGGTAGGTGACTACCTGTTGTGGCAGCATCTTGCCGAACTTTGTGCATTCGATGAGGTGCTTCATGAACTTGCCGCACTTCATCTTGAAGACACGGCCCAATTCATTGTTGACGTAGCGGACGGCGTTTGGAGTACCGTCCTCGCAGATACCTTTCAGCACATCCAGGCTGTAGATGTCGCTGTAGTAGGTGTTGCCCAGAAGTTCCAGGGGATGGCTAAGCTTGTAGCTTCTCGCCCCGCTGTTATGGATTCGCTGGATCAGCGTGTTCTTGAGGTCTACCATGTTCGTTATGGAGAACAGTGACAGGTCCCCGTTCTTGACTGCCTCGCGCAGCAGTCCCTTGTCCTTCAGTAGTGCAAGCAGGATCTTGTTGTTCCTCGACTTGCAACCATTGAACTCCCTTACCCCGAAGAGTTGACTGAACTCCTCGTAGTTGCTGAATGATTTGATGTAGAGCATTTTGTTGTTTTTTAAAAGGTTTGTAATTGTATTTCCGTGAATGAAAAAGAGGGGAAACCACAACTTAGTGTAGTTCCCCCTCCTGGGTGGGCATGGCGTTTACATGCGGTTATCCAAGAAACCACTTGTAGCCTGAGTCCTCGTCCCTGAGTGCTGATGCTATTCCCATTACGGTTTCGGTCGAATTCGCCGATCTCTGAAGGAATGTGTCTATATAGCTGTTCTTCGTCGCCCCGGTTATGAGGTTGTAGAAGTTCCACAGGCTTATCGTGCCGTTATCTTCCGCCCTGAAGTTATCGTCGCGGAAATATTGCCGTGCCACGTTGTTGATTTGTGAATCCGTGATAAGCATTTGTGGGATTCCCCGCTGCATTTCTGCGGGAAGAAAGCCGTACAGACGCATCCTGCCGAGAATCTGGCAGAATTGTCTCTCGTCAAGCATCAGTCCGCCCAGGTTCCTGAGCAGGCTTATTTGCTTCGCCATGTCGAACATGTTGAGCAGTGCCAGGGTAGCATGGTAGATTTCATGTCCCCTCAAAGCTCTGATGTCTTCCTTGTAGCCGTCCGTGAATATGCACATGTTGCAACAGACGGTGTTCTGGAAGCCGACTGCCACAGAGAATTTCTGCGGGGTTAGTCGCCCTCCAAGGTTGTCACGGCCGTAGGATTTCACCCCCACGACCGTCAGGTTCAGCGGATTGCCGTTTACATCCTGTACGATTGATGGTACGTTGATGCAGAATGCGCTCCGCTCATAGTATTCGGTAATGTCACTCGGGAGCAGTTCGCTGGCCTTCTTGTGTATGGCCTCGGGTATGCGTCCCTTGATGATGTGACTGACCCGGATCAACGGCTCGTCCACCGTTTCTCCGTGATAGAACTCTTTTACGGCATCATGAACTGCGCCGATAAAGATATTGTGACTTACGCACACCTCATTGTCTCTTGCGAATACGGGTGTGATGTAGTCGGCTCCGAGACTCCCAAGCGTGATCGGCTGGGAGTTCGCTGTTATGAATGACCGCTCGTGCCTCTCCTCCTCGGAGGTTAAGGCGACCTGTAGGTGCGGTCTGGTTTCGTTTGCTTGCATTCCCCTTGCCGTCGGTAGGCTTGAGGTTGCTGTTAAAGCTGCTGTGTCCATTTGACTTTTGCTTTAAATTGTTAGTTACTTAGGGCGGCCTGGCTCTTGCACGTTCCAGGATTGCCCTCATTTTCTTGATGGTTTTCAGAAGGGTCACAAGACCCTCCAGAATAATGATAATGCCTTCCTCGATGTCTTTTTCATGCATCTTCCTTGTTTTCGTCGGCACTCACGTCGTTCTTCTTGCTTTTCTTTGCGAGTCTCGGCTTGATCAGTTCGTTGTAAAGACGTATGGTGTTCACCAGTATGTCCAGGATGATCAATACTTCGCCGATGGCTCCTGCCTTTTTCCAGGCTTGTCTCATAAATTCTTTCATTGTTCTCTTTTCTTTTTAAGTTAATAATTCGTATTGTATGTAAATTGTATCGTTTGTAAATTCTAATTCTTCAAAAATAAAGAAGCCGGAATCCCCACTCTCTTCGAACAGGGTTCCGGCATTTCTTCGGTTTAGCCTCGTTGCACTCCGGTCCGTCAGTACATAAGACTGATAGCCGGGCATGCAAGTCATCGGCATGGTCAGTGGCTTTTCCTTGGTTCTTCACCATGGGGCCAGCTGGCCAATATAATTTTATTTTCGTTGCAAGGGTCAACTGGTTTTGGTATAGCCTGCCATATGCAGGCCAACAGTTGTACCTTCTTGCTATTATATTTCATATATAAGGCTTTCGGGGGATTTGTCACGGTGGGAGTATTTTCATGGTTTTCCCACGTTTTCATGCTGGTAACATAGCGAAAAAGGGTGTTATTGATGTTATACACAAGAAAGTATGTTACTATCCTAATTCTCAGTGTGTTAAGTGCAGAATAGCATAAAATAACAATAACATTTTGGAATGTTCTACGCGCGTGCGCGTGTAAAACATCCCCTCCTGTTATGTTATTCGCGAGGGAGGGACCTGACGGATTTCCCTATCCACATTTAGGGATTACCAACGGAATATATAGGATTTTTCCTTTTGTAGGATGCCAAAAAATGCCGACCTTTGCAATGTGATAAACAACCAAATGTCTGACAAATAAAATATAGGAGATTAAATTATGAAGAAGATGATGATTATGGCAATGATGATGGTGATGACTGTCACAGCCAGCGCAATGAGCTACAACAATGCAAGGAACGAGGCACTGTTCCTCTCTGACAAGATGGCATACGAGCTTAACCTTACCGCTGCCCAGTATGAGGCGGTGTATGAAATCAACCTCGACTACCTGATGAGTGTCAACGGCAAGAACGACGTACTCGGCATTTGGTGGGACAGGCGGAATACAGATCTCAGGCATGTGCTGACACTGTCTCAATATAACCGATACATTGGAATGTCGTACTTCTACAAGCCACTCTCCTGGAGCGCAGGGAAATGGATTTTCAACGTGTACAGCCACTATGCCAACCGCAGCCATTTCTACAAAGCGCGTCCGGCAGCATTCCTGAGCTATAAGGGCGGCAACAACCGTGCAAAGGATACGCACTATGCCAATATGAAGCTCAACAAGCCAGTGCTCGTGCCAGTGGCAAAAAAGAACCAGAACCTGCCAAATAGTAAGGCAACGAGTAACAAAGGCCACAATGCTGGGGGCAACCGTCAGATGGCCATGAACGATAAAGGCGGCAAGCCCGGACACTTCTCTCGCAGATAGAGTTGTTTGTTCCATAATATATGCCTCTGGGAACAGGGGACTCCAAAGGGAATCTCAGAAATGGGATTCCTTTTTTGTTTCTGAAATGAGAAAAACTCCGATAATAGACACCGAAAATCTTACTT
>JAFLUV010000170.1 GCA_022508635.1 Prevotellaceae bacterium | reverse complement strand
ACTTGATTTTTTCGCTGGATAAAAATGAACCATAGGTAGGACACATGTTCTCATATTAACGTCTCTAAAATCAATGGCCTTTGAGGCTATTTCTTCTCGCTCATGGTGAAGTCAAGCGTGCCGCCTGCAATGAGCTGCTGATGTGTGAGCTTCCAGTCGGTAATCTTCTGACCATTGAGCTTCACGCCCTTGACATATATTGCCTTGTCCGATTTGCGCGGTGCGTTGATAACAAGGTCGTTGCCGCTCGGCATGTGCAAGACTGCCCGGCGAAACAGGGGTGTACCGATGACGTACTCTGCCGAGCCTGCGTTGAAGGGGTAGAAGCCTAACGAAGAAAAGATGTACCATGCCGACATCTGTCCACAATCGTCGTTGCCAGCATAGCCGCAGGGCGTGGCGTTATAGAACGTACTGCGCACCTGCTCTACAAGCTCTTGCGTGCGCCAAGGCTGACCAGCAAAGTTATAAAGGTAAACGGTGTGATGGCTGGGTTCGTTGCCGTGGGCATATTGTCCGATGAAACCGCTGGCATTGCCATTTATCTCACCGCTGGTTTCCGTCAAAGTGAAGTTCTTGTTGAGCTTCTCGATAAACGGTTTCACGCCACCGAACAGGTCGATGAGTCCTTGCGGATTGTGCGGCACGAACCACATATACTGCCAGGCATTGCCCTCCACGAAGCAAGGATTCTCGTAGCTCAGCGGGTCGAAAGGCTCAATCCAGTTACCCTTGTCGTCCTTTGGCTGGAAAAAGCCCGTGGCTGGGTTGAACAGGTTGCGATAGAACTCGCTGCGTCTGCTGAAACGTTCAAAATCATCCATTTTACCGAGCTTTTTTGCTACGGCAGCCACGCACCAGTCGTCAAAAGCCTGTTCCATCGTGATGCTGACGCTGGTGTTCTGTCTGTTCTGGGGCATGTAGCCGAATTCCTCCCAGACTTCAAAGGGACTGTTGAAATGCGTACGTGTACTGCTCTCCACCATCGCCTTGTATGCACGCTCTGCATCGAGACCCGGCAGTTCGGACATAATGGCATCTGCCAGGACTGGAATGGCATGATTGCCTATCATGCAGTAGTTGTCCTGTCCCCAAAGATCCCAGATGGGCAAGTAGCCATAGGTATCGTGGTGCAGCACCATGTCGCGCACAAACTGCACGGCGATTCCGGGATAGAGGAGCGTGTAGAGGGGATGAGCTGCACGGAAAGTATCCCAAAGACTAAACGTGCTATGGTAGGCCTGCCCCTGTGGCATCTGCTTTATCTCGAAGTTGGTATCCATGTAGCGGCCGTCCACGTCACTAATGGTGTTGGGCTGCATGAGGACATGGTAGAGACCAGTGTAGAAGATCGTCTTCTGCTCGTCCGTTCCTTCAATGTCAATGGCGGAAAGCTCCTTCTCCCAAGCATCATGAGCTGCCTGGGTATAGTGATTGAAGTCCCACGACCGAGCTTCCGCCTGCATGTTCCGCCGTGCGCCATCATTATCAACGGCAGAGATGGCGACTTTTGCCATGACCTCCTTTTCCGCTCCGCTCGAAGAAGCGAAGTGCAGTGCTGCACGCAGCGTTCTTCCGTTGACGACATCGCTTTTGCCGGCATTGAGCCTACCGTCCATTAAGATACGGCTCTCGAAGGGACGGGAAAATTCAATTCTGAAGTAGACCTTTCGGAGCTTTGCCCAACCGGTCACGACGCGGAAGCCCTCGATGGTACGGTCGTCGACCACGCGTATCTGGCTTTGGATAATCTGATAGGCACGGCGACCCGTGTAGTAGGCATCGCCGCGATAGGTCATACGGTCGAGGTCAAGGATAACATTTTGCTCCATTCCATCGGGGAAAACGTACTTATGAATACCGGTATGCACCGTAGCAGAGAGCTCGACGTGGATATTTTCGCCACCAAGCAGGTCGACCGAGTAGAAACCAGGTGTTGCGCTCTCCCTGTCATGCTTGAAAGGTAATGCGAAAACACCTTTGCTGAGCAGTTCTGGCGTGACGCGCTTGACGGTAGGCATCAGCGAGATGTCAATAAGGTCGGTGCACCCCGTTCCGCTGAGGTGCGTATGCGTGAAGCCGAAGATAGAGTCACGATTGTAGTCGTAGCCACAGCAGGGATCCCACGTGACGTACTGCTCTGTCTCGGGAGACAGCTGCACCATGCCCTGTGGCATCGTGGGACCCGGGAAAGTACTGCCGCTCAAGGCACCGGTATCGTCAGTCTGAGTCCCGATGAAGGGATTGACGTACTTCGTATAGTCCTCTGCCACCCCGCTCAGGACAAAGCAGATCGTAAGGCATGTCGCCGCTATTCGTTTTGGGTAGAACATGTTAAATAAGTTTTAATGTTCGTGCAAAGTTCGGAATTTCTTTTGTCTTTTGCAAAGAAATGTATACTTTTGTGGCGCAAAACAAAAGAACGTAGTTAATGCCCATCATTCCCCTTCTCTTTGCCCTAATGTTCCCGTTCATGCAGGTAGACACGATACGGACCGATACGGTGCGAACCGACAATACCCAGCGTGTCGACACATTGAAAGAGGTAGAAGTGCGCGGCGACTCTACCCTGCGGGTTAACGATGCAATACGGGAAGCAATAGGGAGAGAGCGAAAAAGCCGCCTGGGTACGCCCAAAGTGAGCGACATTATCGGAGGCAAGGCCACGGACATGGTACTGCACCCGTTTGCCGTAAAGGATCGCAAACGGGATCGTAAGCATGCACGCGACCACAAAATCCTAAAAGAATACGAGGAACTGGGGCGTGTCAAGACTTTCGAGGAACTCCTCGACGAGGCAGTCCGCCAGCAAGCGATCGACGACGGGGAGGAGCCGCCCAAGCGATCCGGCAAGAAAAAGTAGCTGGCTGCCCCAGAACAATACTAAGAATCATTCTAAACCGCCGTCCCGTTGAACCTTAACAAAGTATCACCCGCCATTCTTACGCTGCTGGTTTTCCTCATAATGCAGGGGATGGGAACGGCAGCTCTCTTAGGCTTTGACTTCTTGTCGCACGTTTCGCTTTTCGCGATTGTCCTGATGCTTGCCGATGTTTTGGCCATCCTTGCCTGCTGGGGCCTGGTGCATAACATCCGCTTTCGCACTGCCCTCGACGTGTCTTCTGTCAGCTGGCCGCACGGCATGCTGGCTCTGTCCGGTGGCATTTTCGGTGCTATCGGCATGGCTGTTCTGACCGACTCTGTCGAGGTGCCCGATGACATGCTACAGGTATCAGTGGAGTTGTCGCACAACACATGGGGGATACTTATGCTTGTTGTCGTCGGTCCAATCGCTGAGGAGCTGCTCTTCCGGGAAGCCATAGCAGGCGAAATGCTGCGTCGTGGCGCCGCCCCTTGGGCAGCAATCCTTGTTTCATCATTGTCGTTCAGCATCGTACACCTCAACTTCGCCCAGGGCATCTATGCCCTTCCCCTTGGTGCCCTGTTAGGGATTATTTACTGCAAGACTGGGAACGTCGTGCTCTCTGCCTTGCTCCATATCCTGAACAATGGCATTGTTGTCCTTTTGATGCACCTTGGTGGCGAAGATTCCGCCGAGACTTCCTTTGCGGAATGGTTTGGCGGAATGATGATACCTTATATAATTATGGTATTTAGCATCGTACTTTGCTGCACCTTGATGACGGCCTTTTGGAGGCGATACACTCCGGCCAAGACACCACACCCCGCCAAAAACGAAAACCTCACATAATAAGTTGACAACTATGTGTTAGGACGCTTAAATTTAAATAGTTTTGCGAAAAAGAAAAAAATTTTTGGATTTTTCGCTCTGATTCCATAAAAAAACCTTACCTTTGCCGAAAATTTTCCCACAAAAAGGGCAGACTATGTGGATAAGAAGAAAATAGCAACATATAAATAATTAATAATTAATTAATAATGAGAAAGAAACTTATTCAATCGCTCACACTACTGCTTATGGTAGTCGGTGTGGGAACCTTTGTGTCTTGTAACGACATCAACGAGGACTTGTACAATGAGTACCAGTATGAGACAGAAAGCCGTCTCGAACAACTGGAACAGGAAATCGACAAGTTGGAACAGGAAATTGAAACCGCTCAGAAAGGCTGTGACGAAAATTGCCCTCACTACAGCTCAGAGGACATTATCAACATCATCAATGAATATATTGATGAGATTAAGAGAACCGGCAAGGAACCCGAAGGCGGTCTCGGCTCTATTATCAGTGACCTTTCAACGCTTCAGGGCAGACAGGATGCAGCAGACGAGCTTCTTGATAAGACCATAGCAGAATTGAATGCACTTAGGGAGCAGGTAGCGAATCTGAAAAATTGCGAATGTGGCCCTGTTGATCTCGCAGAGCTTGAAGCGAAG
>JAFLUV010000017.1 GCA_022508635.1 Prevotellaceae bacterium | reverse complement strand
GCGCCTCACGAACCTATGTTTCCTTATGTAACACGAATTCGTCGAACTCACGTTATTTTAAGCTTTTGTACAAAATTTTCTCCCAAAAGCTTTGACGGAATGGGATTTTCTGCTATCTTTGCTAAATATTTGTGTGCAAAAGCGCACGATTTGCACTTAAAACACGAACAAATTGAACAAAATAAACATAATTAACCTATTTATTAACTAAACAAAACATTCTATGAGTAAAAGACTACTGAATCTGTGTCTGACCGCTCTGCTGAGCGTTGTCTCCACAGCTGCGTGGGCTCTGTCCGAAGTGAACGGAGTCTACCAGATCGGTACTGCCGAAGACCTGAAGGCCTTCGCGCAACTTGTGAATGATGGTAATGTCAACGCCAGCGCAGTCCTGACGGCCGACATCGACAAGGGCATAGATGCCACGATGATCGGTAGCGCGGCCTACGACTACCAGGGCGTGTTCGACGGCCAGGGACATACCATCACAATCAACACCTATTCAGGTAACGAAAACGGCTCGGCACTCTTCCGCAACGTCGGAGCCCTTGCCATCATCCAGAACCTGAAGGTGCAGGGTACCATTACCACCGACAAGAGCTATGCAGCAGGCATTGCCGTATGGTCTCGCGGTACAGCCCGCAACTGCTACGTCGATGTCACCGTACAGAGTGCCAAGGTTGGCGATGGCACCCACGGCGGCGTGTTTGCAGTGGCATATCCCGGCGCACTGGTCGAGAACACCCTCGCCAAGTTCGTCATCAAGGGCGCGGCGACGCAGACCTGCGGCGGCATCGTCGGATGGGTGGACGGAGTCGGCGTGAACATCACCAACTGTCTTGTCATCAGCGACGGCAGTAACTTCGACATCACAAATGCCTGCGGCACTCTCGGGCGTCATGACGGTTGCCTCCGCACAGTCGACCTGGAGAGCTATCTGGAAGACCCCTACGAGAACCGTCCCAGCGGTGCCAGCACCAACAACTATGCCACCAACAAGTGGGGCACCGACAATGAAAATTGCGTCACCATCGTTTCCGCAGAGGACCTGAAGGACGGACGCATCTGCTATCAGCTGAACACCGACCAGAGCAGCATCAACTGGGCGCAGGAGATAGGCGTAGACGACTTCCCCGTTCCCGCCATCTTCGGCGGCAAGCAGGTCTATGCCTCCGGCGCAACGGACTGTGACGGCAAGAGCGAAGCCGACCTCACATTCTCCAACTCAGGCTCCGTACAGGCTACGACACACACATACGACAAGTTCGGCATCTGCACCGTCTGCGGCAAGTACAACACAAACGCCCTGACGCGCGATGCCGCAACGGGCTATTTCCTGATCAGCACAGCAGCTGACTTTGACTTGGCCGAAGGCTTGAACCGCCTCCATGACGGTGGTTATTTCGGCATGAGACTGACCAATGACATCGAATACAAGGCAGAGCCTGGACACCATATTTTCAATGCAAGCAACATCTTCCACGGATCTGTAGACGGAGAGGGTCATGCGATTACCATTGAGATGAGCGAGATGGGAGATCGCGCCTCCTTGCTTCCCAGAGTGCATGGGGGTACGATTGAAAACATCATCATGCACGGCACCATTTCCACCAATGGCCGGTATGCAGGCTCCATCACCTCGGACACTCAAAATGACAACTGCGTAATCCGCAACATCTTCTCGGACATCACCATCAATACCAACTATCCCGGTGACAACACGACGGCCGGTCTTGTGGGCGTAGCAAACTCAAAGGTTATGATGGAGAACGTGATCTATGCCGGCGACATCAACGGTCTGGAAGGAGACGCCACAGAGTGCCTTGCAGGTCTCGTAGGCTGGTCCGCTGGTCAGGTAACCATCAGGAACAGTGCCTTCATCGGCACCCTCAACTATGCCAATGGCGACTCGAAGACCATTTCGCGTAATCCTGGCAACATTACTTGCATCAACGTCTACACCATCAACGAGTATGGCGACGGCAGTGATGCCAGCAAGTATACAGTCATAGAGAATCACAACGATGTAGAAAGCGGCGCACTCGCATTCGCCCTGAACAGCAGTGAGACCGGTCTGGAACGCTTCTTCCAGAAGATCGGCACAGACCCCTATCCCATGCCTATCAAGAAGGACGGCGCAATCGTCTATGCCAACGCAGCAAGCTATCGCTGCGACGGTCTGCCCGAGGGCAACGTAACCTTCAGCAATACGCCCAACGACGTAACCATACCTCCTCACCAGTATAACAGCGAGGGCTTCTGCGACAACTGTAACAGCCTGCAGGAAGACTTCATGACTCCCGTCGACGGCTGGTACGAGATCAGCAACGGCACAGAGCTTGCATGGTGGGCAAACTATGCAAGCACGCACCTCAACGCCAACGCACGTCTGGTTGACGACATTGACATGGACGGCCACAGCGAGCGCTGGGTACAGATTGGTAATGAAGTGACTCCCTTCTATGGCAACTTCGACGGTCAGTATCACGTCATCAGCAACCTCGTTGTTGACATGCCCAACACCAACGGCGTAGGTCTCATCGGTGTCATGAACAGCCTGCCGTCTGCCAGATACGGCGGCATCGGTGATGCTGAAGCACGCGCAGCAGAAGGCGTATATATTAAGAACGTAGTGCTCGATGAAAGCTGTAGCTTCACAGGTCGCGGATACCTCGGCTTGGTCGGCATGACCGCAGCTTGGGCGGGTCACGTCAAGATCTCAGGTGTCATGATGTGTGGCGATGTCACTGCCGTTGGCGGTCCCAACGCCTCCGGCGTATTCGGTTGCGTCATGAACTCAGCCTGCCACGTCACTATTGACAACTGCGGCATGGTCGGCAACGTATATGGTTCAAAGGAGAACGGCTCATTCTCCGGCTGGCTTGGCAGCTATGCCGACGTTACGAACTGCTATGCAGTGGGTAGCGTAGAGGGAACCCAAGATGATGCTCACTACTTTGCACGCTCCGGTGGAGGCAGCAACGTGAAGATAACCAACTGCTACGCCCGATATGGTACGCAGGTTCCCACCGTCACGGAAGAAGACTTTATGAGCGGCGCACTGGCATGGCGCGCCAACGGAAGCCAGTTCCGCACGGGCTACTGGTTCCAGAGAATCGACGAGGATATGTATCCTTTCCCCGATCCTGCACACGGAGCCGTTATCTTCGCTGCTGAAAAGTATTTCTCCGTTTCTAACGACGACGAACTTAAAAGCGTAGCTTCAGAGATTCAGGAATATGAGAAGGAAGCTGTCAGCGAGACAATCGCAACACAGTCCATACTCGATGAGTACGAGGACATTCTTGGCAAGCTGACCGAAAGCAGCACCCTCGACGAACTGGCTGATGCCATCGACGACATGAACGATGCCAAGAAGCAAGTTAGCGACAACGCTGCTGTCTATAAGACCTACATCGACAAGTGCGAGGAGATCAAGGCATATCTCGAAAGTCATGACGACTTCGAGGGTGACGAACGCGACGCTCTTGCCTACTACCTTGACGAGAACGATGCTCCCGACGAGAACAACACGCTCGGTACATACGAGTACATCAAGGAGACGCACACCGCTACAGCCAAGGAGATCGAGGCTGAGACAGCACGCGTCACCGAATGGCTCCAGACAGCCATTGCCAGCGGATACATGCCCGGCTCTGACGTGAGCAACCTTTTCGCTAACTATGACTTCAGCGAGGGTGCAACGGCTAAGTGGACGGACGGATTCGGTACAGGCACTGGCAGAGTAAAGAGCGAGACTGGCAAGAACGTTGTTGGCGTTGAGGCTTGGAATAAGACAGGTGACCAGTACCAGACAGTAGAAGGCCTGAAGCCCGGCTACTACCTCATCGGTACACACGCTGCCTTCCGTCCCAGCAACAACCGCTATGGCGTGAACTATGCTGCCGGTATCTATGCTAACGGCAACTTCAACTATTTCCCCACCGTATATGAGGACATGGTTCTTGTGAACGATACCATTGATCAGGTGAACTGTAACCTTCATGGTGCAGGTGCACACGACCTTGCCATCTACGATGATGGCTACTCCACCAGCGACGACTATGCAACCCTCGTTGGTTACGTTACTCAGGGTGAGACCGGTATGGCTGCCGCTGCCAATGCAGGCCGCTATCCCGTCTATACGATTGGCGTTGTAGGCGAGGACGGCAAGCTGACCATCGGTATCAAGAACCCCGGCACAAAGTATGACAACGACTGGACTGGCTGGAGCGCTATCAACGTGACCTATTGTGGCGACGCGGAAAGCGGTGAGACCAGCGATGCTCTTGACAAAGTGCTTGAGAACATGGTTGCCCGTGCTACTACACTCGTCAATCACATTGCCAACATTGATGAGGCTGCTGCATTGGATCCCAACTACCCGGCCGAGCTGAGAAATGCACTTGACGCCGCTGTTAGCGAGGTTAATTCTGCCAGCAGCGCAGAAAGCAAGGCGGCTCTCGTTGAGAAGTTCTCCGGACTCTTCGAAAACATCTACGAAGGCAAGCAGGCCTACATCTATCTCCATAACATGGCTTCCGGCATAGGCTGGGCAGAAGCAGCAAACCTGGCTCTTGTTGAGAAGGACGAGGATACCGGCGAATACATCGAGACTGGCGAAATGCTCTTCAATGAGGATGAGACAGAGGCACTTTTCCTCACTTCATCCGAGATGCTCAATGCCTACGAAGAGGGTGCATACAGCACAGAGGAGGCTCTTAATCCTTCTATGAACAACGAGCTTCTTGCCAGCATCCTTGTTCCGCAGGACGAGGAAGGCTACTATCTCGTTGGCACACCCAAGCAGCTTGCGTTCTTCCGTGCAATGTCCAGCTACGTTGACTATAACGTCAAGGCTAAGCTCACTAACGACATCGACATGAGCGGCATCGCTATGCAGCCCATCAACCGTTGGGACTATAGCTATCGCGGCGAGTTCGATGGTCAGGGTCACACCGTCAAGAACCTCTACATCAACTACGATGATGACCAGGGCCGTTGCGGCTTCTTCAACACACTGGATCACGCTACCGTCAAGAACCTCAAGCTGAGCGGCGAATACTTCTCCTCGCAGAAGTACATCGGTGGTCTGACAGGTTACACCTATGGTGCTACTATCCAGAACTGTGAAATCAACATCACCATGCACTCCTCAATTGTGGGTGACGGTACACACGGCGGTGTCGTTGGTCACAATGCAGGCGAAGGCACAGTGATTGAAAACTGTATCGTGAACAACACAATGCTTGGCGAAGCGACCAACTCTTGCGGCGGTGTCTGCGGTTGGGCAGGTAGCGCTATCACCGTTCGCAATACGCTCATCCTCTCCAAGGATATTACCATCAGTGCCAGCAGCTCCAACATCGTGAGCCGTAACCCCGGCAACTGCACGGTCAGCAACGTATTCTATGTCAAGGCATGGGGCGATGCAGCCGGCACACTGGCTACTGCAGAGCAGCTGGCAAGCGGTGAGATCACCTATCGCCTGAACGGCAGCCAGAGCGAAGAACCCGCATGGTTCCAGACCATCGGCACAGATGCGACTCCCAAGCTGTTCGATGGTGACATCGTATACTACTATGGCGGCAAGTACATCAACGAGAAGCCCAATCCTCAGCTCAATGCGTTCGCATACAACCTCGGCGCTAACCTGAGGGGTAGCAACGTTGTCGTTGACTTCAGCCTCAACGCCGAGGCAGAAGCTGCAACCATCAACTTCTACGATGGCGACAAGAAGGTTTACTCTGAAAACGTTCCCGCAGAAACTCTCACGGCTGGTGCACACTCCGTATCAATTGATGCTGCTAAGCTTGGTGCAGACGCAACTTCTCTTGACTATGATGTTGAGATTACCAGCAAGGGTTCTCTCGATGCACTCAAGATGGGTGAGAGCCAGAAGGTATACAGTCCCTTTGGCATGGCTATCAACAACAATCCCGCAAGCAAGGGCTTCGGTCAGGTACTCGTTGCCGAGACCCGCGTCGAGGACTATGATGGTGAGTATATCTCCAGCGAGAAGCATGGTGCTCTCTTCGCATTCGATGCAGGTTTCAACCCCATCAATGCTGCAGACGGCACTCCCGGTTTCTACGGCGGACTTGATATTGCCGACGAGACACCGCTTGTCGTTACTGGCAATTTCAACTTCGACCTGAAGGACATCCGCTTCACGGCTGACGGCCGCCTCTTCGTGGCACGTGCTGCCGGTGTCAGCCCCAGCTCTGTCTACGAGCTTAATCCCGAGAACCTCAACGAAGATTGGAAGCCCGTCTTCACTGGCGGCGAACTTGACGAGGCAACGGGTATCACCTACGTAGGCGACGAGGAGCAGACCCGCATGGCCATCGGCTTGGCATTCGAAGGCCAGGGCGAGGATCTGAAGATGTACGTACTGGGCGCACAGCGTAGCGACGGCAAGTCCAATGTCACCGACTACAACTGCTCTGTCTACAACCTCGGTACGGCTACCGAATGGTCTGGTGCTCCCTCTGCCAACTTCGAGCCTCTGGATGGTGTCTATACCATTAATCCTTCCCACGTGGGTATCCACGAGGATGGTCAAGGTGGTCTGTGGTACGTGCAGTACAATAACTCTGTATCTGCCGACGAACCTGCCATCAAGCACTACAATGCAGAAGGCAAGGAGGACTACAGCAACATCAGCACGATTACTCGTGGCGGCAAAATGGCTACGACGGCTGACGGACGCTATATTGCCATCCCGATGGGCACAAGCAGGGTTGTCATCTATGAAACTAACTACGTGCCTCGAGATAACGGCATGATCTTCCTTGAGGCGAAGGCCACCGTCACCACCACGGAGACCACCGTCGCCAGCCTGGCATTCGACTACGCGAACAACCTGTACGTCGCTTCCGAGGCATCGAAGACGATGAGCGTCTACACCATTCCCGGCCTGTCGGACAACAAGTTCGTTACTCCCGGTAACGGCATCGGCACTGCCGGCCCGAACGGTGACCTCAACAACGACGGCAAGGTGGACATCGCCGACGCAGTAGTCATCCTTAACATCATGGCTGACGGCAACAACGACGCTGCTGCCGACCTCAACAATGATGGTAAGGTAGACATCGCCGACTTCGTTGTCATACTGAACATCATGGCTCAGTAATAGACACACCGTAGTCCGGTAAATTAGAATCCTCCTTCCCTGCCTCCCTCTTCACGGGGGAGGTCAAGGAAGGAGGATTTTTTTATATATTTTTCAACTAAACAGAAAGAATAAAATGAAGATATTAGGTAATATCATTTGGATGCTGCTCGGCGGGCTTGAGCTTGCCATACAATATATGATTTGCAGCCTTGTGATGATGATAACGATTGTGGGTATTCCGTTCGGCTTGCAGATACTGAAGCTGGGCATGCTTGCGCTGTGGCCGTTTGGAACGACAGTAAGGAAGAAACCGACAAGCGGGTGCCTGAACACAGCAATGAACGTATTGTGGCTACTGTGTGGCGGCATATTCATTTGCCTGGAACACCTGCTTCTTGGCGTAGTATTCTGCATTACCATCATTGGTATTCCCTTTGGGAAACAACATTTCAAATTGGCAGGAATTGCACTTACGCCTTTCGGACGAGAAGTTGGATGACAGACGAAAAAGGGTGGGAAGCCTGATGCCTCCCACCCGATCTTGCGTTCCTTGTAAAGAATAAGGTTCTGCCGTCAGTTCTGGAAACGGCGTGCTTGTTCCTCAATGAGGGCACGGTCGTCAAAATAGTTTATCTTCATAGCTCTGCGCACCTCGTCCATTGTTTCACAGGCCGCAGCGCGAGCTACCTCACAGCCCTTGCGCAGTATCTCGTAGACGGCAGGTATGTCCTTCTCGTATTCGGCACGACGCTGGCGGATGGGATCGAGCACCTCCTGCAGCACAGCCGTCAGCAGCTTCTTACACTTCATGTCGCCCAGTCCGCCACGCGTGTAGTGATCCTTCATCTCCTGTAGCGTTGTGTAGTCGGTGGTAAGACGTGATACCTGCTCGTCTGTGGCAAAGGCATCCAGGTAGGTAAACACGGTATTGCCCTCCAAATGCCCCGGGTCATTAACCTGCAAGTGCAAGGGGTCTGTATACATCGTCTTGACTTTCTTGGCAACCTCGTCAGCAGAGTCGCTCAGGTAGATACAGTTGCCCAGACTTTTGCTCATCTTGGCCTTGCCGTCAATGCCGGGCAAGCGCAAGCAGGCAGCATTCTCGGGCAGCAGGATGTTAGGCTCAACGAGCGTTTCACCATAGATATTATTGAAACGACGCACGATTTCGCGACATTGCTCAAGCATGGGTTCCTGGTCGTCGCCTGCCGGCACGGTCGTCGCCTTGAACATGGCAATGTCGGCAGCCTGGCTGACAGGATAGGTGAAGAAGCCCACGGGGATGCTCTCGCCACTGAAGCCTCGCATCTGTATCTCGGTCTTAACCGTCGGATTGCGCTGCAAGCGCGAGACGCTGACCAGATCCATAAAATAGAACGAAAGTTCGCAGAGCTCGGGAATCTGACTCTGTATGAAGAGCGTTGTCCGCTCCGGGTCAAGGCCGGCAGCCAGGTAGTCGAGAGCTACTTCGATGACATTCTGGCGCACCTTCTCCGGATTCTCGATGTTGTCGGTGAGTGCCTGTGCATCAGCCTCGAAGACGAAAATCTTGTCGTAGAGACCAGAGTCTTGCAGCTCCACGCGACGGCGGAGCGAACCAACGTAGTGCCCAATATGGAGTTTGCCCGTCGGGCGGTCGCCGGTAAGGATAATCTTTTCCATAATATTATATATTTGTCTTTGCTTCTCAAATTGCTTCTGCCACCTTCCCCAAAGGAGAGGAGGCGGCTCAGTTGAACATCTTGTCTATTGCATCCTGCCCGAGGATGGTGAATACCGTCTTTCCGCTGGGAGAGAGATTGGGATTCTCGCAGAGAAAGAGGTCGCCTATGATGCCTTCCATCTGCATCGGTGCAAGGACTTCACCTATTTCTATGGCATTATGGCGTGCCAATACAAGTGCCAGCTTGTGGTGCATGGCACCGGCATAGCCGCCATCCTGTATCTTGGCCGATTCCACCATCTCCTGCACGACTGCGAGAGGATTGTTCAGACCCAAAGGTGCGCCGCCAATGGAAAAGCTGCTACCACCCAGTGGTGAAATGTCAAACCCCAAGGCACGCACATCGTCGAGCATGGCCGTGAGCACGGCAGCATCTGAGGGTGAGAGTTCAAGCAACTCAGGAAAAAGAAGTCCCTGCGTAGCTGCATTGTGCTCTCGTATCTGCCGGAGATAACGTTCGTAGAGGATGCGTATGTGGGCACGACGCTGGTCGACTATCATCAACCCTGACTGCACGGCGGTCAAGATGTACTGCCCCTTGTACTGGTAGTGATGCGAACTCATCTCCATTTCCTCGGAAAAGAGGATCTGGCCGTCCGATTTATCAGGATCGTCCCCCGTGGGCGGAACTGACATGGTCTTTTGCTGCTCCATGCCGCGAGCTTCCTCGTAGAGCTTCTCCCATTGTCGGACGGGATTGCGATTCCGGCTGTGTGAATTGAAAGGATTGAAACTTGTATCAAGCTGCACGCAGGGTGCTTTGACACTGGCAGGATCTCCACCCCTGAAAGCTGGAATGTCAGGCCTTCCCTCTACGTCGAAGTCGATGGTCGGCACGGCGTTGAACTTGCCCAAAGCATCGCGCACGGCAGCCACGACGATGGCCCATATCTCCTGTTCGTTCTCAAACTTAATCTCGGTCTTCGTGGGATGTATGTTGACATCAATAGCGGCGGGATTCACCTGAAAGAAGATGAAGTAAGGCACCTGGTCACCCTCTGGGATAAGATGGTTGAATGCCTCCATCACAGCATAGTGAAAACGCGGGTGACGCATAAAGCGCCCATTGACGAAAAGGAATTGCGAGGCTCCCTTCTTGCGGGCAGAATCAGGCTTGCCCACAAAACCGCTTATCTGTACCAGCGAGGTCTCTACCTGCACTGGCAGGAGCTGTTCGCCGAGCTTCTTGCCAAAGATATTCACAATGCGCTGTAGGCTGCTACCGGCCGGTAATTGCATCAGCCGGTTGCCACCCGACGAAAGAGAAAAAGTGATGGAAGGATTGACCAGTGCGATGCGCTCAAAATCCTGAATGATGTTGCTCAGCTCTGTCTGATTCGTCTTGAGGAACTTGCGACGTGCCGGCACATTGAAAAAAAGGTTGCTAACCTCAAAATTGGCACCCACCGGGCATGAGCACATTTCTTGTCCCAGAAAGCGCGATCCTTCGATACTCAGTCGCACGCCAAGTTCCTGCTCTGCAGTACGTGTGGTGAGCCGGACCTGTGCCACTGCAGCGATGGAGGCCAACGCTTCGCCACGAAAGCCCATGGTCTGGAGCTTAAAAAGGTCTTCGGCATGTGAGATCTTCGACGTGGCATGACGCTCAAAAGCCATGCGGGCATCCGTCTCGCTCATCCCCTTCCCATCGTCAATGACCTGAATGGACGTGCGCCCAGCATCCTGCACCAGTACATCAATAGTCGATGCACCAGCATCTACGGCATTCTCCATCAGCTCTTTGATGACGGATGCCGGACGCTGCACAACCTCGCCTGCGGCAATCTGGTTGGCAACAGAATCGGGAAGAAGATGTATGATGTCCACGCTGTGTTGAGATATTTGTTATAGCGTCTCCGCCTTATTTTATTCCTTTAAGCAGGAAAATTAATAATATCCATAGAACAAAGATTAACAATATGGCCACAGGCCATCCCAACTTTTTGCTACTCTCCTTGTACTTCTTTGCACGGGGCGTAAAGTTGATGAACGTACCCCGAAACTTATCCGGATTGTAGGGCGCTTCCTGTATCGGCGCTTCGCCCTGCTCACGCCTCACGTCATCAACCAACTGCTGCAAGCGGTCGCGGGACTCGTCGGTATAAATACTTACCCGGCGGAAGCTACGTGGTTTCCTTGTACTGAACAGTTTCATTGGCTATCATTTTCGTTTTCTGGATTCTCAGAGTTCTCTGTGTCCCTAAGCACGCTCTCCCCTTCTTCTGGCAAAGCTTCCTTTTCTTCGGAAGGCGTTTCGCCCTCCTCTGAGGATGTCTGGGAGGAACTGATATCCTTTTGCTTCTTGATATCACTGAGCCTCTGCTTGGGAGCAGCATGGCGAACACTTTCCTTAAGCTCAGATCCGACTTTCTTGGAACGCCATTCGAAGATGTCGTCCTTGCTAAGCGGACGTATGTAGTCGAACCATGCGAAGTTTTGCAAGTAGAGCATTTCAGGCGGAATAAGTGGAATAGGATACATGGTGCCGGTAGCAGCAGGCATCCAAATATGATCCACCTTCCTTTCGGTCAAGAACATTTTAAGCAATGTCGTCTCGGTATGATTCATTTCCACCATGATGCTGTCGTCGTCGAAGGGATAGTAGTTAACAAAGACGTTGCCCTCCGAGGTGGTAAGGTACAATTCTCCTTCCTTGAAGTAAGAACGCATCTCTTGTCCCGACACTTGATTATAATGTGTGTCGTCAATCCGTTCCACCGAAAGGGCTTGCCGTAGCACCAGAGTACTGTCAATGGTGCTATCGTTAAAAAAAATCTGTATCTCCTCGCCCAATTGTTGCTGTCCTGCCTGCCAAAGAATGGGGTCGCGATACATGATAAGGATGCTGTCGCGCGTACTGTAGACCATTGAGTCGCACACCGCCTGGATGTCGTGGCGGTAGGCACGCATACGATGATAGGCATGTACGACACGGTAGGTAGAATCCGTGTCGAGATTGAAGGTAAATACCTTGAACGTATCGGCATGGACATACATCGTATCTTGCTGGCTGTAGTCAATAGAAACGGCACTGTCTGTCGCCATGACATATTCTGTGCTATCCTCGTAATAACAGTACTCGCCGGTAAACATGTTCTTGTTGACTTCATCTGAATAGACTACGTTGCCGAATGCCTCGGCCGTGGAAGAGGAGTCGTTCCATACTACGCTGTCGCCCACGAGGCGTTTGCCGTTATTGGTCAGGATGCTCCGATCCAGCAGATGCGAGTGCTTCGTCTGCGTATAGTAGTAGCCAAGCTCGGAATAGATGTGATTCTCGCCGTGCTCTATATTGGATGGCCCGACGATGTGTGCTATGGCCGTCAGGGTATTATAATGCAGCGTGTCGGAAATGAGCACCGTCTCTGGCTGGGCTGGAGGCGCGGGATTAACCAAACGGACGTTGTAGTTGAAAACGGCTTCGCGTGTCGCCGGGCTGTATTCTCCCCAGTCGCTGGTCAACTCATTGCCTTGATCCAAGAGCCGTCCACCCTCGAAAAAATAGCCGAGGTCATAGAGGCGATCATAGTCGAGGCTATCCGTGTAGATGGTCATTGTGCCATGCTCAAGCACGACATCATAGCGGGCACGTGCCAATTGGTCCATGCCGTTATAGTAAAGCACTTCGCTGTTGAGCAAAAGCGTATCGCCTTGATTCAGGAGGACATGACCAAAAGCATCAAGGGAGTTTGTGGCTTCGTAGAAGAGCGCGCTGTCGCAATAGAGCAAAGCACCGTCGTGATTGAACTGGACGTTGCCCACCAAGAATTGTGCAGTACGATGCTTCTTCTCGTCGAAGAACAGACGATCAGCATGCAACAAATGTACCTTGCTACCAGACTGCGGCCGGCTCTTGTCGGTCTGAGGTGCGACTGCCATAAGCAGGCAAAGACCGAAAAACAATGACGCACAGAGGATATATAGCCGCTGACCTTTCACTTTACCCAGCCTTCATATTGGAATTCGCAGTCCCGCCAATCCGGGTTAATGCGGATGTACGTGTTCTGCTGCTTCTCCTTTATCCAGTTCTGAATAACCTCTTCTCCTTTTTTCTGCTTCACTACGCTATTCAGCACCTGAAAGTCCTCAGTGATACTTGCACGATGCGTTGTGGTACGATTTTTGAGACGTGCAATGGCACAAACGGTCATACCCCTTTTATTTATCATTGTGAAAGGTTTCGATATTTCGCCAACCTCCAAGCCCTCGACTACACGAGCCAGTTCGGGCGAGAGCGCAGAAAGTTCGCTCATCTCAAAACGCGTAGTGGTCTCACCCGTTTCCTTCAGGTTGGACAGGATACCACGATTGTTGCGTGTATCCTTGTCATCCGAAGCATAGCGCACGGCATCCTCAAAGGGAATCTTCTCGCTCTTTATGTCTTGGGTGATGGAGTCCAGAATAACCAAGGCACTGTCAATGTCCGCCTGTGCTACTTCAGGACGCTTCAGTATATGGCGGCATTTCATCTTGTCGCCCCGCTTGTCGATGAGCTGGATAATGTGGAAGCCAAACTCACTTTGGGCAATCTTACTCACTTTGTTAGGATCTGTGAGACTGAAAGCAACGTTGGCAAAGCCTGGATCAAGCTCACCCTTACCCATATAAGGCATCTCGCCACCCTGGCGCGCCGAACCGGGATCCTCGCTGTACAGGCGTGCCAAAGTAGAAAAAGAGGTAGTACCATTGTTGACACGCTCAGTATAATCGCGCAATAGAGCCTTGACGCGATCTATCTCAGACTGCGGGATACGCGGCTGCAACACGAGCAACTGAACTTCAACCTGCGTGGGGATAAGCGGCAAGCTATCCTCCGGGAGATCCTTGAAGTAGCGGCGTACCTCGGCGGGTGTCACCTTGATATCGGCCGTCAGCTGTTCACGCATACGCATCGCCGTGATTTCGTTCTTGTACTGGTCGAAAAGTTCTTCGCGTATCTGCGTCATTGGCATCTTCATATACTCTTCAAGCTTTTCCTTTGAGCCTGCCATCATGATTTTCTGGTTGATGTCATTCTCAACATATTGGCTAACATCGGCATCAGTCACGTTGATACTATCGATAATAGCTTGGTGCAGGAAAAGTTTCTGTATAGCCAGTTGCTCGGGGATGACACAATAGGGATTACCCTTGATTTGTGAGCCGTAGTCCAAGCGGCGCTTCTCTATGTCGGAGCGCAGGATGGCCTCGTCGCCCACAATCCATACGACTTCATCAATGACATTCTTTTGTGCCACGGAGAACAGACTGCAAAGCACGGAAAGCAGGCAGAGTGCGTATCGTTTCATGTTTTTCCTTAATGATTGTTTACAGTCTTGAGGATTTCTTCGTCTATCTCGAAGGGATACCGTTTGCGTAGCTCTGCAACGAACTCATCTTCTTTGAGGCGCTGGTAGTCGCTTACCACCTGACTGCTGACATCGGTCCACTGAGCAGGCCCCTTCTTGAGCACTTTTCCGAAGACACCGACATGCGGATAACCCTTCACGGGCTTCAGTTCTGCATCCTTCACCTTGAAAACCAATCGGTCTACGTTGGAGTTATCTCCCTTTTTGAAAAGGCGACGTTCCACGCGCACCATGATGCTGTCTTCGTTGAAAGTTTTGCGAATGGCTCCCATCCACTGATCCTGCGGAAGCTTTTTGACGAGTTTCTGAACAGGCTTAACGTCAGCGGCATCCTTACAGTAGTACACCATGCCGCTATAGTGCGGCTCGTCCCATGCGTACTGCTTCTTGTTTTTCTTAAAATAGGCCTGCAATGCCAATGTGTCTTTGGCGGCCGGTTCCCAGATGCGGCGGCTGCATTCTTCAAAAAGGAGGAGCCCGTCATGATACTCTTGTACCAGATACTTCAGTTCGTTGTCTTTGGCACAGAACTCCTCAGTCTTTTCGTCGAGAATTTGTTCTATGGTCTTTTGTTCCCCTTCTTGTCCGGCGATGGAGTCAATGACTTGCTGCGCGATATGTTGCTCTATGCCCTGGCTGTCAAGGTACTTCATGATCATATCATGCAGTTCTTCGTAGGTCTCAAGGTCTTTCTTGCCAACGAGTTTAATAATGTCGTAGCCGATAGGCATCAGGAAAGGCTCGCTTATCTCATTCAGTTCTAGTGAATATGCAACATCCTCAAACTCTTTCATCACTTGGTTTGGCCCAATCCATGACAATGTACCGCCACGTCCTGCAGATCCGGGATCCTGTGATACCTTTTTAGCCAGTTCGGCAAAGTCTGCACCATCCTTCAGGGCCTGATAGACAGAGTCAATGGTTGCCTTGGCCTTGACATGGTCTGCTTCTGTTGCATCCTGTGCCAGGCGTATCAGGATATGTGCAGGCTGCAGGAGTTGCTTGCCGTCAAGGCGTGCCAGCATGCCGTCGTAATAAGCACGACACTCCGCTTCCTTCGCTCCTTCCGGCACGAGAAGCGAGCGTATCTGCTGGTCACGATAAGTGCGGAACTCCTTTTGATAGCTTGCGAGTGTGTCGAGGTGGTCATCCAGAGCGGCGAGCACCTTGAGCTTGTAGTTTACAAAGAGTTGGGCATATTCCTCAATGTTCTTCTTGTCAATGACACTCTCTGAATTGTTTTTGTTGTAGTTATACTCGAACTCGCTGCGTGTGATGGGCACATTGCCAATGCGCATTACGACGGGGTCGTCCTGTGCGGCAGATGTAAGTACTACAGCCATCAATGCCAAACTCAATAGTATCTTTTTCATCTTTGTCTTGCTTGTTTTTCTTTTTCCCGAACTTTTTCGTAAATAAGTCCGGAAAGGGCTTTACTGAGGACGACTATAGTTGGGTGCCTCGCTTGTAATGGTTACGTCGTGGGGATGACTCTCCTGTACGCCGGCATTCGTGATACGGACAAACTTGGCATTGTGGAGATCCTGGATGGTTGCAGCTCCACAATAGCCCATGCCGCTACGAAGTCCGCCAATGAGCTGATAGATAACCTCTTGTACAGAGCCTTTGTAGGGGACACGTCCGGCAATACCTTCGGGTACGAGCTTCTTGGCATCCTTGACACCCGACTGGAAATAGCGATCCTTGCTGCCGCACTCCATGGCTTCGAGCGAGCCCATGCCGCGGTAGCTCTTGAACTTACGTCCATTATATATGATGGTGTCGCCGGGACTCTCCTCTGTACCTGCCACAAGCGAGCCAATCATTACACTATAGCCTCCGGCAGCCAATGCCTTCACCACGTCGCCGCTATAGCGCAGTCCGCCATCGGCAATAAGAGGCACACCGGTTCCCTGAAGTGCGTTTGCCACGTCATAGACGGCACTGAGCTGTGGCACGCCGACACCTGCTACGACACGGGTCGTGCAGATGCTGCCCGGGCCAATGCCGACCTTCACGCCGTCTGCTCCAGCTTCGACAAGCATACGTGCAGCTTCGCCGGTGGCAACGTTACCGACCACGATGTCTACTTCAGGGAATTTTGCCTTGGCTTCCTTGAGCTTCTCTACGACGAACTTACTGTGACCATGTGCCGTGTCTATGACAATGGCATCCACGCCGGCTTCCACCAGAGCCTGCATACGCTCCATGGTGTCTGCTGTGACACCTACGCCGGCAGCCACACGCAGGCGTCCCTTATTGTCCTTGCACGCCATGGGCTTATCTTTCGCCTTAGTAATATCCTTGTAGGTAATGAGACCGATGAGCCTGCCTGCATCGTCCAGCACAGGCAATTTCTCTATCTTGTTCTCTTGCAGGATCTTGGCCGCTGCGCCAAGGTCTGTCCGTACAACGGTAGTAACGAGGTTTTGACTCGTCATGATTTCGTCGACAGGACGGTCTATGTTCTGCTCGAAACGCAGGTCTCGGTTAGTAACGATGCCTACGAGGTGGCGTTCGTCGTCTACGACAGGGATGCCGCCAATATGATATTCCGACATCAGTTCAAGGGCATCGCGGACGCTGCTGCCACGCTTGATGGTGATAGGGTCATATATCATGCCGTTCTCGGCACGCTTCACGATAGCCACCTGGCGAGCCTGTTCCTCAATGCTCATGTTCTTGTGTATGACACCAATGCCGCCTTCGCGTGCAATCGCAATAGCCATCGGAGCCTCGGTGACGGTATCCATGGCTGCTGTCACAAAAGGAATTTTCAGGGTGATATGCCGTGAAAAGTGTGTCTCGAGCGAAACAGTGCGGGGAAGCACTTCAGAGTAAGCGGGAATTAAGAGAACGTCATCGTAGGTGAGACCGTCCATCACAATCTTGTCTGCAATAAATGATACCATAGCCTTAAAACTTTTTATTGCGTGCAAAGGTACAAAAAAAAAACTTATCGCGTATGGTCTCATTCCGATTTTTTGCCTTACACCCGCGTTTATGACTAAATATGTCTTCCATGGGAGGAGCTTTGCGGGAACAAATAACGTGCTACAACGAAAAAAGTCGGGAAAACTTTGCAGTCTTCTCACTATTTATTAGTATCTTTGTGCCGTACTTCGTGAAGAAATAATCAATTTAAGTTACTCAAATTATGTTAAGAAAAATCCGTTTGACTCTCGCCATCCTCTTTTGGATGCTCGTTACGTGGCTATTGGTGGACTTCACCGGCACGGCACACACCTATTTAGGGTGGATGGCGAAAATGCAGTTTGTGCCGGCATTGTTGGCACTGAACGTTGGAGCACTGCTTTTTGTAGTGGTTCTGACACTTTTCATGGGGCGTATCTATTGTTCTGTCATCTGTCCGCTGGGCGTGATGCAGGATGCCATTGCGTGGCTGCGCCGCAAAAAAAACAAATATAGTTACTCACCGGCTCGCAACACGTTGCGCTATACGCTGCTCGTTTTGGCTTGTGCGGTCTTGGTTCTCAACGTGGCATGGATAGCCGGGATCATCTTTCCCTACAGCACTTACGGCCGTATCGTTTCGGTCAGCATTGCTCCGCTCTACAAGCTTGCCAACAATGGCCTGGCAGCTCTTGCCGAACACTACGGCAGCTATGCCTTCTACGAGGTGGATGTCTGGGTCAAGAGCATTGCAACCCTTGTCGTGGCAATGCTGACATGGCTCGTCATCGCCGTGCTGGCATGGAAGAACGGACGCACTTGGTGCAATACTGTCTGCCCCGTTGGCACACTGCTCGGCCTTATCAGCAAACACTCATATTATAAGGTGGCTATCGATGCTGACAAGTGCAAGAACTGTCGCAAATGTGAACGTAACTGCAAGGCTGCCTGCATTGACCTGAAAACACACAGCATAGACCTCTCCCGCTGCGTGGTTTGCGGCGACTGTCTCGGACAATGTGCATTCGATGCGATGCACTTTGCCCCGGCAGTCCAGACAAAAGAAGGGTCGATTCCCCCCACCTCGGGGGATGTCACGCCAGAGGGTTCTTCCCGCCGTGCTGCCCTGACCAGCATTGCTCTTCTTGCCGGAACGGCCATTGTCAAGGCACAGAGCCAGATAGAACCGAAAACCACTGACGGTGGTTTTGCCGACATCGTCAAGAAGGAAAAAACGAAGCGCAACAAACTCATCACACCTCCCGGTTCGCTTTCTATCCGCCATCTGCGCACCCACTGCACCGCCTGCCAGCTCTGCGTTGATGCTTGTCCCAACGACGTGTTGCGCCCCAGCAGCAGCCTGGATCGTTTCATGCAACCCGAGGTAAGCTACGAGCGTGGCTATTGTCGTCCCGAGTGCAATCGCTGCTCGCAGGTCTGCCCCACGTCTGCCATTCAGCCTGTCACCATAGAAGAGCGTACTGCCATTCAGGTGGGGCATGCCGTCTGGACACGCGAACTCTGCATACCCGTCAAGGACGAAAAGCCCTGCGGACTCTGCGCTCGCAAGTGTCCCGCACAGGCAATACAGATGGTGCCCCTGCAAGCTGGTGTCCATCAGGACGGAAGACGCTGGCGCGATGCCGACAATCGTGAAATCCCACGTGAGAAACTGCTGCTCATCCCTGTCGTAAACGAGGAGAAGTGCATTGGTTGCGGCGCATGCGAGAACCTCTGCCCGTCAAATCCTTTGAGTGCTATCCACGTGGAAGGGCACGAGGTACACAGAGAGATATAAAATACTTCCCCGAAAGGAGGAAAAGAAGTCAACATACTTATTTTTAATTAGACTACAACTTATGAAAGATATCACAAGAAGAGACTTCCTGAAGGTCTCGGGTACCACGGCAGCAACGGCAGCCTTGGCGTCGTGCGGCATACAGAGTGGCGGAACAGATGGTGAAGTCGACTACATGGGACACCACGAGGGCCCCATCCCGACAGACAAGATGACCTACCGCATCAACCCCAAGCAGGGCGACAAGGTCAGTCTGCTTGGTTACGGGTGGATGCGCCTGCCGACCATGAAGAACACCAGTGCCCGCACACAGGAGAACGCAAACAACGACGCACTGGACCAAGAACAAATCAATCGACTCTGCCGCTACGCCCTTGACCATGGCGTCAACTATTTCGACACATCGCCTGCCTATTGCCGTGGACAGAGTGAGGAAAGCTTAGGCATCGCCCTGGAGGCCAGCGGATACAAGCGTAGCGATTACTTCATCGCAACGAAGCTCTCCAACTTCTCGCCCTCACAGTATAGCTTTGAAGAAGGCAAGGCCATGTTTGAGCGCAGCCTCAACTTCCTCCGCACCGACTACATAGACTACCTGCTCCTGCATAGCATCGGCGGTGGCGGCATGGGGCCTGTACATCAGCGCTACCTTGACAACGGACTGCTCGATTGGCTTGTGGAGCAACGTGAAGCAGGCCGTATCCGTAACCTCGGGTTCTCCTTCCACGGAGATGTTGCCGTCTACGACTGGGCATTGTCGCAGCATGACCGCTACCACTGGGACTTCGTACAGATACAGGCGAACTACGTCGACTGGAACAATGAACAAGACAAGGGACGCTCCGGCAAGTATCTCTATGAGGAACTCGCAAAGCGAAACATCCCCGTTGTCATTATGGAACCGCTGCTTGGCGGTCGCCTTTCGAAGGTGCCCGATCATGTCGTAGCACACTTCAAGCGTCGCAAGCCGGAGGACAGCGTGGCATCCTGGGCATTCCGCTACATTGGTTCCAAGCCCGAAGTGCTCACCGTACTAAGCGGTATGACCTACATGGAGCACTTGGAGGACAACATACGCACCTACGCTCCCCTCGAACCCCTCACTGAGGACGAGCAGCAATGGCTGGAGAATGAGACGGCAACACTCATCAAGAGCTATCCTACCATTGACTGCAACGATTGCAAGTACTGTATGCCGTGTCCTTATGGTCTTGACATTCCGGGCATCTTCGTACATTATAATAAATGTGTAAACAAAGGCGATGTCCCCGAGAGCCAGCAGGCAGCAAACTATCAACAGGCTCGACGTGCCTTCCTCGTCGGCTACGACCGCAGTGTGCCGAAGCTCCGCCAGGCTAACCATTGCATTCAGTGCCGCGAGTGCGTCAGCCATTGTCCACAGCAAATAGACATTCCTCGCGAGCTACAGCGTGTAGACGAGTTCGTGGAAAAACTCAAACAGGACAAGCTCTGACAGTTACCTAAAGAAAATCCCCTTCCTGAGATTTGGAAGGGGATTTTTCGTTTATTG
>JAFLUV010000169.1 GCA_022508635.1 Prevotellaceae bacterium | reverse complement strand
ATGCGTATAATGCCTGTAATACAAACTATTTCCTGCGGGAAAACAAACGACACTTGTCGGGAAAACAAACGACACTTGTCAGGAAACAAACGGCACTTGCCAGGAAACAAACGACACTTGTCAGGAAAACAAACGGCACTTGTCAGGAAAACAAACGACACTTGTCAGGAAACAAACGACACTTGTCAGGAATCTGTCTCAAGAGAGTGGGTATATCGTTCTCAGGAACGACCGAAAAAACAAAGTCCTCCTGCCCTGACCATACGGCAGCAACTCACGGCACGAAGCGCTACACTGCCATCTCGAGCATCTTGAGGTCGGCCTCCTCGCCAACCACCCATACGATGTCACCCTGACGGAATCGCCGCTTTGCCTGCGTGGCATCGAGGTGGCCTTTCCCGTCTTCCACGCCAACCACCATGCAATTGTAGCGGCGACGGAAATCCGTGTCCTGCAAAGTATGACCTATCAGCGGACTGCTCTCAGTGAGCTCTATGGATATGATGACCATGCCGTGCTTGTCCGCCAGCATGCCGTCCTGCGGCTTGTAAAGCTCCTCCATGCTGCGTGCACGCAACGAATCGATGGACTCCATGCTGCCCACCACCTCAAGAACGTCACCCGGATATATACGATGGTTACCGCCCGGGATGTTGATACGGTGATTGGAGCGTATGATGGCAGCGATATTTATCCTCTCCGTGCGACTGAAGTTGAGTTGGGCAAGGGAATGTCCGCCCCAACGCGACTGCACCGGAACCTTTACGTGCGCTATCTGCAAGTCCTTGCCGCGCAGACGCCGCCCGTAACTCAGCTCACCCTGCCGGTCGCGCTGCCGGAGGTTCTGGATAAAAGTATGCTCTATGCGCATGCTCACGTGCTTCACCGGACGACTTGTCACCGTCAGCACCAGCGCGCCAAAGCTTATCAGCATGTTCCATGCCCACCAGAACGGCAACATAAGGCTCACCACGTAATATATAACGAAAAAGCCCGCAAGCAGCTTCATCAGGACGACCACGCCGACAAGCACCCTGCCGGAGAAGCCCGACGCACAAAGGTACTTCGCGTCACTGCAATTGTTCTTGCGTATGACAATGGGACGTATGAAGGGCGAAAGGAACAGCAACGTCATGACACAGCAGAGAACCGTACCGTAATCAGAGCCAAGGACATGCTGAAAGAGAGAAAACAGCGTGGCAAAGCTGAACATGGAAAGCGCCGTGCAAATAGTAAGGAATGCAGCTGTCTGGAGCAAGACATTGCCGATGAAGCGCCTGCGGACGCTCGCCACCGTATTTGCCGGCTCCTGCCTGCGAACTGATTCCCGGCCCTTCCTTTTCAACACATCGGCACCACGCGCATTGAGCGTCTGTTCCACATAATTGCACACGTTCGGAGAAAAGCGGATAACATACGGCGTAAAGAAAGTAGTGACAATGCTCACCGCCACCACCACCGGATAAAGAAAGGAACTCGTAACGCCGAGCTCTTGCCCGAGGGCTGCAATGATAAAGGCAAACTCGCCTATTTGTACCATAGAAAAGCCGCTCCTTATTGCAGTACGCACATCCTTGCTCGCTATGAAGAAACTCAAGCTGCCGAAAAACATTTGTCCCAACATCACGGCCAGCGTCAGCACTACAATAGGAAGCCAGTACTCCATCAGCACGGAAGGTTCCACCATCATGCCCACCGACACGAAAAAAACTGCACCAAACAAGTCACGCAATGACCCAACAGCCTTCTCTATGTTTTCCGCCTCAACCGTCTCCGCCATGATACTGCCCATCATGAATGCACCAAAGGCAGGACTGTAGCCCACATTGGAAGCCACCACGGCAAGCATGAAGCAAAGTCCGACAGAAACGACGAGCAGCGTCTCACTGTTGATATATCTGCCAGCCTTCTTCAACAAGAGCGGCACAAGATAGATACCGACCATAAACCACAGCATCAAGAAAAAGACAAGCTGCATAAGGCTTTTGATCAGTTCCAGCCCTTCGAATCGCCGGCTCACCGCCATCGCACTGAGCATTACCATAAGCAAAATGCCCAATATGTCCTCGATGATAAGGACAGATATGACACCCGATGCAAAGCGTTTGCTTCTCAGTCCCAGTTCATCAAACGCCTTGTATATTATAGTCGTCGAGCTCATACTGAGCATACCGCCAAGGAAAATACGGTCCATGCTGCTCCATCCGAACATCAGAGCCACCATGCTTCCCACGCCTATCATACAGCCCATCACCATGATAGCCGTAAGGACAGGCCTCATGCCCATGCGCACTATCTTCTTGAACGAGAATTCAAGACCCAAAGTGAACATGAGGAAGATAACACCTATCTGACTCCACTCCTCTATACCCTCCATACCGCTCACTGACGGCGTGTATGTCATGTGTGGTCCCGCCAGAAAACCTGCAACAATGTAACCAAGCACAAGCGGTTGTTTCAGCCGCTTGAAGATGATGGTCACTATGCTCGCTACAGTAAGGATGTAGGCAAGGTCGAAGATAAGGGAAGACATTATACCGTTTACTTTGAAATATTGCTTATTTTATTTACTCATTTCGAGCATTCGGTTGATGCACTTCACAGCCTTCTCTGCAACATTGGCCGGCACCTCTATCTCCGGCCATTCATAACGGAGACAATTGTAGAGTTTCTCCAGGGTGATAAGCTTCATGTAACTGCATTCATTGCAGGCGCAGGTACTGTCAGCCGGCGGAGCAGGCAGGAAAACCTTCTGGGGACAAGCCTGCTGCATCTTGTGCAAGATACCGCTCTCCGTGGCTACTATATACTCCTTGGCATCATCCTCTTGAGTAAACTTAAGCAGGGCAGCCGTACTGCCAACTTTATCTGCCACCTTCACCACCGGTCCCTTACACTCGGGATGAACCAGTACCTTGGCATTGGGATGCTGCGCCTTCAATTCCAAAATACGCTCCAAGCTGAACTTCTCATGTACGTGGCAAGCACCATCCCAAAGAACCATATTCCTGCCGGTAAGTGAATTGATGTAATTGCCAAGGTTGCGGTCTGGACCAAACACTATTTTCTCATCCTTTGGCAGACTGTTCACTATTTTCAAAGCGTTTCCACTGGTCACTACAATGTCTGTCAAAGCCTTGATAGCCGCAGTAGTATTCACATAGCTTATCACAGTATGACCAGAATGTGCCTTTACAAATTCTGCAAACTCCACTGCCGGACAACTTTCTGCCAAAGAACATGTGGCATTCAGGTCAGGCACTAACACCTTCTTGCCTGGACAAAGTATTTTGTTCGTCTCACCCATAAAGTGCACACCACACATCACTATGATGTCCGCATCCGTCTGTGCAGCCTGTTGCGCCAAGGCAAGACTGTCACCCACAAAGTCCGCTATGTCCTGCACGGCAGGCTCCGTATAGTAGTGTGCCATGATGACAGCATTCTTTTCACGACATATATGGCGTATCTCATTCACTATGTCAATGCCGGCAGGTATGGGTTCTGTTACGTATCCTGCCTTTTCCCACTCGTTATCAACCATTGTTATATAATATTATAATATGTATTTTTATTTAATGATATATTTATGATGATAATAATATATGGTGGATAAGTTAATAACTCATGCACCAATACTATTTCATCTGTTGGAGTACTACATTCACTGTCTTTTCTTATGCTTAGAACTGTAGACAGTTAAAAACTCGTTGCAAAGTTACTACTTTTCCTCCACATAGCATCTTTATAACTTTCTTTTTTGAGGTTGAAATGATATTTATAACCTTTATCTTTTGTTAATATGTAAATAAGTAAATAGTTATTAACCAACTTGTCAACATTAATTGTTAATTTTGCAGGCGAAAAAAATAATAAAATGAGAAAGCTAAAGGTAATAGAGATGGGACGCATGAGCGTTGAGGAGTATCGTGCGTCAGAGAAGCAACCGTTGATGGTGGTGCTTGATGGTATTCGTAGTCTCTATAACGTGGGTAGTATATTTCGTACTTGCGATGCGTTCCGTCTGAGTGGCGTGTGCCTGTGTGGTATAACAGCACAGCCTCCCAATTCTGAAATACATAAAACAGCGCTTGGAGCGGAGGAGAGTGTGCCTTGGCGTTATTTCCAGCAGACAGAAGATGCTATGCTTTGGCTCAGAGAGATGGGTTATAAGTTGTTTGCTGTAGAGCAATGCGAAGGAAGTACCATGCTTCAAAACTTCTCTCCAAAATATGGAGAAAAATATGCAGTTGTATTTGGCAATGAAGTGAAAGGCGTACAACAGCATATAGTAGATATGTGTGATGGTTGTCTTGAGATTCCTCAGTATGGAACCAAGCACAGCATGAACGTAAGCGTCACGGCAGGCATTGTCCTTTGGTACTTTACAATGAAAAGAT
>JAFLUV010000168.1 GCA_022508635.1 Prevotellaceae bacterium | reverse complement strand
CGACCCCGAGATTACAAATCACGTGCTCTGGCCAACTGAGCTAAAGAGGCATTTGCAGCCACCTGACATGCGAGCACACGTCTAATCGGCTGCAAAATTACAAATTCTTTTCAAACTGACAAAAAGTTTCGTTAGTTTTTAACGATTTTTTGCTTTTTCCTTGTGTTTCGTAGCCTGGCGAACCAAGGAATCTACGGTTTTATCTATCGCTTCTTCAAATGTATCGCAAACCTCCTGAGCAAACAATTCTGTGCCCGGCAACATAACCTTCAAGGCAGCTTCCTTGTTCATTGCAGTTTCAGGCTTCACAACTTTCAGTGACACCTCAATCTTTCTTATTTCTTCATTGAACTTGCCAAGTTTGGAGACTTTCTTCTCAATAAACTTCTCCAACTTCTCTGTTGTTTCAAAATGGATTGCATGAATGTGAATATCCATAGTTACCTCCTTAACTGTTTAGGCCCGGGGATGGGCTTGGTTATACATTTCCTTCAACTGTTCGAAAGTGGTGTGGGTATAGATTTCAGTAGTGGACAGGCTCTCATGCCCAAGTAATTCCTTGACAGATTGCAGGTCGGCATTGTGGTTGAGCATTGCTGTAGCAAATGTATGCCGGAGCACATGAGGACTATTGCGCTGCTGTGTCGTGACCATCGACAGATATTTCTTAACAATACCCCGAACCTTCTCCGGCGTCATCCGGGCTCCGCGTCGTTCGTCCAGGAAGAGGCTTGTATCCTGCGTCCCGCACAGACTTGCGAAATTATCACGCTCAGAGAGATAGCTTCTCAAGCTGTCACCGTACTCATCGCCATAAGGGATGATACGCTGCTTATTTCGCTTACCCGTGACTTTAAGTTGCATTTGATCCAAGTCTACGTCCTTTTCCGTAAGACTGACAAGCTCTGAGAGTCGGATGCCCGTAGTATAGAATGTGAGTAGAATCATGCGATTACGCTGATCTACGTAGCTTGTACTGAAAAAATCTTCGTCAAAGAGACGATCCATTTCTGTCTCGCGAACGTAGGCCGGCAGCTTTTTCTCCGCCTTGGGACCTCGCATATTATGTACGGGATCACGGGTAACAAGGGATCGTCGCAGCAAGAACTTGTAGAAAGAACGGAGTGAGCTGAGACGTCGCTGTACGCTCGTCGCGACATTGCCAGCATCCATCATCTCCACCATCCACTGCCGCACGATGTCGACAGGCATATTCTCCCAAGTTATATCACTATCTAATGCTTCATAGAATCGCTTGAACGCTTTCAAGTCCGATTGGTACTCTTCGATAGTACGCAACGAGTAGTTACGTTCGTACCGAAGGTATTCTATGAAGTTATCTATCCAATCCACACACTTTTCTTGTTGTTTTCTGTGCGAAGATAACTATTATTTCCGACAATCCCAAAGAATAGCCGAAAATTTAAGGACTTTTAATCTTCTACGCGATGAAGTTGCTGTACATAGACCGCACGTTCCATAGCGAGACGCTTAAGAACTGAGGGTTTGTCGAACTGCTGACGTGCACGGAGTTCCTTCACGACACCGGTTTTCTCAAACTTACGCTTGAATTTCTTCAAGGCCTTCTCAATGTTCTCGCCTTCTTTTACAGGTACTACAATCATTGTCTACTTTTGTTATTATTTAGTTAATTAATAGGTTATGTGCACAAATGCGCCGCAAAATTACATATACTTTTCGAATTGGCAAAGTTTTTTTTGTAAAATTTTACACTTTATGCATCCTTCCGCCTCAGAGCTTGCAATTTTGCCTTGCTTTCAAAAATAAGGCAAGGGCTACAGCATGATAGCCTGTAGCCCTTGCCTTACACATTACGTGCAGAAAATAGTTCTACTATTTTATCTATAATATATAATGTACGCGTAATATTACAGATTTGGATTCTCCTGCTTCCAGTCAGCAACGGCAGGGATAATACCCAATTCGATAATCTCGTCACGCATCTTCTGCAAATGCTCGTAGGAAGCGGTAAGGGAAGCCATTTCCTCTTCCGTTCCATCGGGAGCCGTAAAATGCACACCATCCTTGTCGATGATGGTAGGCATAGCCATCATGACATTCTTATAACCACATTTGTCGCAGTTCACGTAGCAACCTGCAGGCCAAGTGAAAGGCTCACCGCCCATCGCACCCTCAATCATCTTAACCGCCTGATAAGCGGGGCTCTGGAATGAGGATCGGCCACGCAATTTAATAATATTGCTACCACCCTGGGTGGTCATGTGCTTGATTTCTGCCCAGCGCTCGGGAGAAAGAGGCAGTTCGCAGAGAGGCTTGCCGTCAATTTTTGCCTTCGAAGCAAAGACTGCCATCTGTTCGCCGTGACCGCCATAAGTGTAAGCGTCCGTCACCTTATCCTGCTGCACGCCGAACTCCTGAGCCAACTGTTGCTGCAAGCGGGTAGAGTCGAGGGCAGCCAACGAAGTGAGTTGGTTAGGCTTCAGGCCAGAGTGGATAAGGGCTGTGAGAGCAGTAACATCTGCCGGATTGAAGATAACGACAACGTGTTTCACGTCAGGGCAGTATTTCTTGATATTCTCGCCAAATTCTGCGGCAATCTGACAGTTGCCTTTGAGCAGGTCTTCGCGAGTCATACCCTCCTTACGGGGAGCGCCACCACTGGATATGATGTATTTAGCACCAGTAAAAGCCTTCTCTGGATCAACCGTATAGCAGATATTTGCGCCGGGGAATGCGCAGTGACACATCTCATCGTAGACGCCATGAACGCCGGGTTCATAGATATCATACAGGCAAATGTTGGGAGTGAGGCCGAGCATCAGCACGCTCTGCACCATGTTAGAGCCGATCATGCCGCCGGCACCTACGATAACGAGTTTCTCGTCTGTCAGGAATTTCATGTTTTCTAAATTATTTAGGTTATTATTATTTGACTTCTGTCGGCAAAGATAACACATTTTTCGTCATGCTCCAAAGCTTTTGCTGCAAAAGCGCTTCCACATGTCCGAAAAAAATGTCTTTTGCTGCCTGCGCAAGCCAATCCCTGACATTCTCTCCCACACTGTATGTCATTCCTGTCCACACAATGCCGAGGCAAAGCCATCACCATAGAACATAGAAAGCCAAACAAAGAAAAACCTGTTTTATTTATATATTTTTCAGTTGGTTCTTGCACATTTTGCAAAAAGGATGTATTTTTGCAGTCGGAAAACAATAACTAATTCAATATTATAGATATCTGAAACACATAACATCTAAATTATTATGCGCGTAATCATTGAACCAGACTATGAAAACCTCAGCCGTTGGGCTGCAGAGTATGTTGCTGCCAAAATAAACGCAGCGAATCCCACATCTAAAAACCCTTTCAAGTTAGGCTGTCCCACCGGTTCTTCTCCTCTTGGTCTCTACAAGCATCTGATTGAGATGAACAAGGCTGGGAAGGTCTCCTTCCAGAACGTCATCACCTTTAATATGGATGAGTACGTCGGTTTGCCCGAAGAGCATCCCGAGAGCTACCACTCTTTTATGTGGACCAACTTTTTCTCGCACATCGACATCAAAAAAGAGAACGTACACATCCTGAACGGCAACGCCAAAGATCTCCAAGCGGAGTGTGCACAGTACGAAGCTGCCATCCAGGCTGCCGGCGGCATTGACCTCTTCATGGGTGGTATCGGTCCCGACGGACACATCGCTTTCAACGAGCCTTTCAGTTCCTTGCAGAGTCGCACCCGTGTAAAGAGCCTCACTACCGACACCATCATTGCCAACAGCCGTTTCTTCAACAATGACGTGAACCAAGTACCCAAGACGGCACTGACCGTAGGCGTAGGCACCGTGATGGATGCAAAGGAGGTACTCATCGTAGCCAATGGCCACAACAAGGCACGTGCCCTGCGCCACGCCATTGAATGCGGTGTCTGCCAAGAGTGGACCATCAGTGCCCTGCAACTGCACCCCCATGCTATCATCGTCTGCGACGAAGCTGCCACAGATGAACTCAAGCACGGCACTTACAAATACTTCAAGGACATTGAGAAAGATAATCTCTAAGCAATAATCCACATTAAATTCCATTTCTATTATGACTACAATTATCATTGGCATCATCACCGGTATTCTTGCTGGATTCATCGCAAGCAAGCTGCAAAGCGGTTCGGGGAAAGGCATCCTCGTCAATCTTTTTCTCGGCATTATCGGCAGTGTCGTGGGCGGCTGGCTCTTCGGGCTGCTGGGCATCGAGGCAAATGGCTTCATCGGCACATTGGTATGCTCTGTTGTTGGTGCGCTCATCGTGCTCTGACTCGTATCGAAAATTAAGTAAACAAATGTTAAAAACATAGCTTTGTGCAAAAAAAATCCTGCGTGGTATATGCAGTTTTACGAAATTGTTATACCTTTGCAGCGCAATTGAGGCTTGTCCTCTTTGCACAAGCTAACACGGTGACTATAGTTCAGTCGGTTAGAGCGTCAGATTGTGGTTCTGAATGTCGTGGG
>JAFLUV010000167.1 GCA_022508635.1 Prevotellaceae bacterium | reverse complement strand
AAACATGAACAGCAGCGCAATCCGCAAATGTTTTAAATTAGTTTGCATGCTTGTTAAGTTATTAATTATTATATTAGTTAGTATTTTTGCTATTTCGACTTTGCAAAGTTAATTATTATTTAATATTCCACAATTATTTTTTAATGTTTTTTATCATATTTGACCACTTTTTTCCCGTTAATGATATAAATACCCTTGGTTGCCTGCTGCACACGCACTCCTTGTAAGTTATAAATAACAGGGGTTCCGCTTTCATCGTTAGCCACATCTTCTATGCGCGTGACGGTTCCTTCCACTTGGGTCGCAGGCCCAAATCCTCCCATCTGATTAGCAGCGCGGATAGTCCATGATGCCTTATCGGCATCTTCGACCACATACGAGGTAGCATCGGTTATGGTGACAAACTCACCATTCTTGAACAAGGCAACGACTGGAATATCGGCTGCCCCTTGCCATTTGATTGTGCCATCGGCATATTTAGCGGATGTTACTTGAACTTGTGCTGCTAATGCCGCCGGATCCCAATCAGTAAACATCTTGTCGTATGCAAAGGCTGCAGCCTGCTCTGCGGACAGAATGGTTTCAACATCTACCGTATAAGACTTGATGATGTTGCTTGCAGGCGTAATATTATTCCCTTGCGCATCCTTTGAATTAAACTCGCCAAATACCTTTGGATCCCGATTATTCATACCTTTCTCTGTCCAGCGGGTCGCCACAAGTGTCTCAGGATGCTTGATGGTAGTATTGAGGAACACGACAATCGGGTCGTTCTGCCAAGTGCGGCTAAAGTTCCAACTGGTATTGCTCTGTTGAATGCCCTGCTCCACGGCGAGATCCACGATAGTACATCCATCAAACACATAACCGAACTTACCAGTGGTAGTGGCTGCAGATATCGTGCGGCCGCCGCCACCGTTCTGCTGGCGCGGCTCCAAAGAGATTTGCGTGTCTTGGAAGCGGACATCACCGCCACCGCAGATGAAATCGACGGTTCCGTGTATGTCACTCGTTTCCCAATACAATTGCGCATCATTGTTGCTGGTATAATAGGTGTCCTGATAAGACAACAAACGCACATTCTTGCAAATGGTTCTATTGCCCACATCCTGAATGCACACGGCACGCCCTGCAGAGCCGGAGTTATAATAGTCGAGTGCGTTCTGGATGGTAAGGTCCTGGAAATAGGTGTTCTTACCAGACACGAGGAAAGTGGCAGTCTTGCCAATGCCTTCATCCTCTATCTTGGGTGCATTGCGCACGATGGTGTTATCCATAGACTGACCAATGATGGAAATGTTATTCCCCGACACCGCGGTCAAGCAAGTCTCGCCCAAGTCATAAATTCCATCGGGAAGATAGATATAGGCACGTTCTGCATCAACTCCATTATTGGCTCCGTTCACAGCCTCAAGCGTATTGATAAGACTTGTCGCATCTCCTGCCTTTACAATGTACCACTGCCCGTTCTTTTCATAGGGACTCTCACCGAGATTGGCAATCGTAAGCGAATGGAGATAAGAAGACCCAGCTCCCTCGTAAGTGAGCGTCAGCGCATCGGCTTCACCCTCGTAGGCAAATATTGTCTGCGCACCATCGGAAGCCGCCTTGTCAGTGGCAATTTCGTCAATTACCTCACCCTTGCTATTAGAAAGCAGAATCTTGTTGCCGGCAGAATACTGGCAGAGTCCCAAAGTGATGTTCGCTTTTCCACCCACGAGGATGCCAATCTTGTCGCCAGGGGCGAATGCCCATCCGTGAGTAGAGTCATGCCAATAGCCTGTTCCCTCTGGATTAAATCCTTCGTGGTCTTCTGGGTAGAAATATTGATTTCCTAACTGATAAGTATAACGTGCCGTTGAGCTTTGCGTCTCAATTTCTGTTGCAACCGCATAAAGCATCAGGTCTTCTGTTATGACATCCTCTGTTGTGAACTTACGCCCACCATCTGCATTGACAAACCAACCGCGCACCTTCTGTCCTTCGCCTGCCGTTGCCTTCGCATAATCGACGGCAAAGTTACCGATAGCAGCATCTTTTTCCACATCCTGCGTGCCCAAGATTGTGACACCATCCGTATCTACATAAGTCAAAGTACGATCAGGTTTGAAAACAAAAGTTGCCACATAGTTTACAGTTTCACCATTAGCTGTTACAGGAATGGTAGCAACAGTTTGCTGATTGATGCCCTCTCCCGTAGTCTTATAAATAATGGTGCCAACCGTTCCGTTTGCGGGAACAATCTCTGTCAGCGGATTTGCTTCGCTAATCATGGCATCGGTTTTTCTGACTTCAATAGTGGCTACATAGTCCCCGTTTGCGTTCTGGTCAAACAGCTCACCCGCGTTCACCGTCTCCCCATTTACATTGAATGAGTTGAGTATGGGGGCTTTGCTCATATCCACCATGCCTGAGATTTCAAGTTCAAAGATATAGGCATACTGGGAAGGAGCCAAGTTGGTGAAACGGAGCTGACAATTCTGGCGATTGACCTCTGCTGTAATTTCGTGCCAAGCAGCAGGATTAGCGACAGCATCGGATATTACTACCCAGTCTGCATCTCCATCGCCCTTGGCCTCAAGCTTCACGCCACGATTACCGCCGGTAGCTCCCTGGACAAAGCGCACGGTCGTGATACTGGCAAGCGGCGAGGTAACAATGGAAGCAGCAGGTGATGGGTCTTTTGGGCAAGTGAGCCAACCGACAGGACGATTGTTGAACTTGCCTGCAAGGTCTATATCTCCATCATTCACGTTGAAATTCACAAGCGTGAAAGTCAAAGTCTCATGGCTGTACTTAGTCTGCTTGCTAACCACTTTCTCTTCTGAAGAAGCCTTGAGTGCATCCCAGTCTTTGAAGTCCGTTGAATATATCACCTTATCTTCGTACCCACTCCAATAGGAAACGGAAATGGAATTGTAATAGTTGTTGTCCATGAGCGAACGAACTTCCACATAACCTTGTTCTGCCTCTGCGGGAGTGGCGCGGTGCTGGCTCACATTGGTCTGCGCTTCATCACTTTCGCCGTATGCGTAACTGGAGTAGCCGCTATACCCGTTTACCGTAACGATGTCACGAGAGGACTTAACCGGCACCTGGAAAACAACTCCCTTGGTAACTTGGTAGCTGTTATCATTGTTACGCACTTGTCCGCCATTATAAACGACGGTCAAATCTATACCCGCCACAGTTGAGGCGATGGTCGTAGCGGTCAGTTCGCTCCCGCTTGCCCCCTTAGCGGCAAGACCTGCACAATTGCCCGTAAAATCCCACGTTGCTGTTACGTTATCATACTCCGTAGCAGTGTTATTATCTGCCGACTTAATGGACAGAGCTATTCCAAATAACATAAGGAACAGCATGACATAGTGCTTCTGTTGCTTTGTCTTCATAAAATCAGGTTGTTTGTCTTAAAGAAAAATCAAGTATTTATCGAATTATCTTGGTGGTAGTGCTTGTCCCGTCTGCTTTTTTTTGCACTTGGATTGTTACTCCCTTTTGAGGCACATCCAAGCGGCGACCCTGGAGATTATAGTATTCTGTGGAAAGAACTACAGGCTGGGCCACCATATCGCCAATGGCCGTTTCCGTTCCTTTGTATGCAGGATAGTATTCATCCACAGGCACTTCCGCATCCGCTTGACCAGCTTTCATGATATCTTCCACGAGGGAGTTCACATAAACCTCCACATTGGTGTACCACCCCTTGGGATCAATGGTATAAGCATTTCCATCAGTTGCATCATTGGGATTCAGCCCATTGGCAATCTCCCACTCATCTGGTATTCCATCGCCGTCGGTATCGAATCCAGCGGGACGCTCACCAGTACCGAAATTCTCCTCGGTATATCCCTCAACATCGGAAACAAAGTCAATCATGCCTTTCGTGTTGGTGACGCTGCCACTATAAGTCACCTCACCTGTAAGTGCCTCCTCCCGGTAACGGGCATCCACGTTGTCCCGATGGAGTGATGCGCCTGCATAGTCAAGCACTTTCATAAATGCAGTCTCTGCGCTGTGAGTCGTCACCACGCCTGCAGGGGCTTCCGAATCTATCTTTATGCTTACGCAATCAACACCACTGCTATTCTGCACGTAAGTGGCACCGCTGCCATAATAGTGGTTTGGGTCTTTCGAGTAGCGTTCGCCGTCAATAGTGAAGGTACCAGAATCATAAGCAACTCCTTGCCAATCATAGTTTGCCTCTTTGCCAGCTCCCGCTGCCGTCACGTAGTTGCCATTGATGTAGTAGCGACTGGTCATGCCTGCCAGTTTGTCTGGCGTAGAGTTACCAGATGCACCAACTGTTACTTGGGTCACGCGCGTCTTGTTGGCAGTAGCAGGACCAGCCTTGTAATAGTTGTTTACGATGTTTATGTATCCGCCACCAGGACCGCCATAGCATCCGTTGCCGTTACCCCAGTTGAACATGACGCAATTACGAAAATCTACGATTTCCGCCTGCACATAGTTCTCCCATTTGTAGGTTTCGTATTCGCTATTATTTGTATAGCCACCCCATTCATAGCGTGCACCGTTGAAGCGGGGGGCACGATTGGTGACGTGGGCAATCAGGTTATGGTGGAAGG
>JAFLUV010000166.1 GCA_022508635.1 Prevotellaceae bacterium | reverse complement strand
CAGCTGTTAAGCGAGATCTCGTCTTAGCCGTCGTAGCTCGTCAGCACGCCGAAGTTGTCACCGATGCTCTGGTGCATGCTCGTGTAGAGTCGCAGCTGAGCGGGACTGGCAGTGCCGTGGAGCGAGTTCTTCGGCGAGGCAGGATTGATGAAAGGACCGAGCAGGTTGAAACACGTAGGCACGGCAAGTGCCTTGCGGACAGGGGCAATGTGCTTCATGCCCGTCGCGAAGAGCGGTGCATGAAGGTAGCAGATTCCTGCCTCGTCGAGCGAGCGGCGGAGCACATCCTCGTCGTCGGAAAACCTTACGCCGTGTGCGACAAGCACATTGCTCGCGCCGCTGACGCTGGTACTGGCTCCGTTGCCGTGCTTGCTGATTTTATATCCCGCCCCTGCCACAACGAAGCAGGCACAGGTGCTGATGTTGAACGTGTTCTTCCCGTCGCCGCCCGTACCGACAATGTCGAGCGTGTCGTAGTCGTCAAGGTTCACGCGCCTGCCCGTCTCTATCAGCCCGTCGCGCAGTCCGAGCAGCTCGTCCACGGTAGCGCCCCTCGTCTGCAATGCCATCAGCAGGGCGGCAACCTGCTCCGGGGGATACGCCTCGCGCGTGATGCCAATCAGGATGTCGTGCATGTCTTGCCGCGAAAGAGTTTCGCCGCGAGTGAGTTGCAGTAGGTACTGCTTCATACTTAGTATGGATTTTATGATGAACAAAAAGCCCTTCCCATACCCCTCAGGAGTAGCGGGAAGGTGCGTCTAACCAATTCTTTATAATAGAGTTCCCATAGGGCGTCAGTACGCTTTCGGGGTGGAATTGAATGCCGCGGATATCGTACTCGCGATGCCGGAGCGACATGATGAAGCCCTCCTCGCTCACGCTCGTCACCTCCAGACAGGCCGGAAACTCTTCCGCATCCACCACCCAGGAGTGGTAGCGTCCCACGTCGAACGTCCTCTGAAGTCCCTGGAACAGATAGTCGTCTGCCGTCTGTGTGACAGGCGTTGCCACACCATGGTAGACATCGCTGAGGTTCGTGAGCCTCCCGCCAAAGCACTCGCCGATGGCCTGATGCCCGAGACACACGCCAAGGATAGGCTTCTTTCCTGCATAAGTCCGTATGGTTTCGAGGAGAAGACCGGCCTCGCTCGGGATGCCGGGGCCGGGGGAAAGGATTATCTTGTCAAAGGACGCAAGCTGCTGCATCGCGAACTTGTCGTTGCGAAAGACCGTCACGTCAGCGCCGAGCTCCTTTACCAAATGGCTCAGGTTGTAGGTGAACGAGTCGTAGTTGTCTATGATGACTATCTTCTTCTTCATATTGTTCCAGCTGTTTCGATGGCTCGGCGAAGTGCGCCAAGCTTATTGTTGACCTCTTGCAGTTCGTACTCCACGTTACTCTTCGCCACTATACCGCCGCCAGCCTGGAACCATAGTTCGTTGTTGCGGCTGACGAACGTTCGGATAGTAATCGCCTGGTTGAGGTTGCCCCTGAACCCGATGAACCCGATGCAGCCGCCGTATGCCCCGCGATTGTGCGGCTCGTACTCCGAGATGAGCTGCATGGCACGAACCTTCGGTGCGCCCGACAGTGTTCCGGCGGGGAAAGTATCGATGAACGTCTTGATGGGATTGGCATCCTCGTCCAGTTCCCCGCTGACACGGCTCACGAGGTGAATGACATGGCTGTAGAACTGCATATCCTTGTAGAAGTCGACTTTCACGTCGTGGCAGTTGCGCGAGAGGTCGTTTCGCGCCAGATCCACCAGCATGACGTGCTCTGCATTTTCCTTTGGGTCATTGCGGAGATACTCTGCATTCTGCCGGTCAGTTTCACTGTTGCCGGTTCGTTTCGTCGTGCCGGCTATGGGGTCGATGTATGCGTGGCGGTTCTCGATGCGGCAGTGCGTCTCCGGACTTGAGCCGAAGATGCGAAAGCCGCCAAAGTCGAAGTAAAAGAGATACGGGCTGGGGTTGATGCTTCGCAGGGCACGGTACAGCTTGAAGTCGTCGCCCTCGTAGCGTTGCTTGAAGCGTCGCGACAATACTATCTGGAACACGTCTCCGCGCAGGCAATGCTGTATGCCCCGGCGAATATTCTCACGGTGTTCGTCGTCAGTCAGAGTACTCCAGCTCTCACCAATAGGCCTGAAACCCAATGTCTGATAGTTGCGGTTGCTCAGATCGCGCTCCAGCTGGTCGAGGTCGTCCTGCTCGCCGTCGGCAAGAAGTTCTATGAGTGTGAGTTCATTGCGGAAGTGGTCGAACACAATGACATCCTTATACAGAATGTATAGCATGTCAGGCGCATCGTTCTCCGGCAATGTCTCGTCCTTTACGGCAATGTTCTCGAAGTAGCGTACGGCATTGAACGTCGTGTAGCCATAAAGTCCGCAGTAGTCTGCATTGCTTCCCTCAATGTCGAAACTGTCAAGAAAGTCGTTGATGAGGCATGCGGTGTCGTAGTCTTCTCCGATAGGATGCTGGTTCGTCGTTCCGTCAGGGAAACGGCAGATGCCTGTGCCGTGCTCGATGCTTACACTGGCAATGGGGTGAAGTGCGATGAAGGATTTCGCGTTCTCGCCGCCATGGTAGTCGGAGCTTTCCATCAGTGCACTCTGCGGATAAGCATCACGCACTTTCAGGTAAGCGCTGACGGGGGTGATGAGGTCGCCAAGTATCTTCTTGCTTGCTGTGCGGTAGCTGAACTTATATGCGCTCATAGTCGATTTCGTCTTTATGGGTGAGGTAAGTGCTCAGGTCTTTGTCGCCACGTCCACTGACAGTCAGCACGACAACGTCATCGGGCTTGAACTGCAACCGTGGCAGCAGGGCAAGGGCATGACTGCTCTCGAGGGCGGGGATGATGCCCTCGAGCCTTGTCAGTTCAAAAGCAGCCTGCAATGCCTCGTCGTCGTTGACGGCAAGCACCTTTGCACGTCCTGTCTCAAAGAGGTTACAGTGCATGGGGCCTGTGCCCGGGTAGTCGAGGCCTGCGCTGATGCTGTATGGTTCGATGATTTGTCCGTCGTCGGTCTGCATTACCTTGATGCGGCTGCCGTGCAGGATGCCTACGGTACCGATGTTGAGCGAAGCTGCCGTCATCTCCGTCTCCATACCCTTGCCTCCGGCTTCACCTAAGATTATCTTTACGCGCTCGTCGTCGAGATAGCTATAGATGGTGCCTGCCGCATTGCTGCCGCCGCCCACGCAGGCGATGAGGTAGTCGGGCCAGTCGCGGCCTTCCTTCTCTTTGAGCTGGAACGTTATCTCCTTGCTGATGACGCTCTGCAGCTTGGCAACCATTTCAGGATACGGATGCGGGCCGACCGTACTGCCTATAATATAAAAGGTGTCGCTCGGGTGACAGCACCAGTCGCGGATGGCCTCGTTGGTAGCATCCTTGAGCGTCTTGTTGCCGCTTTCTACGGGAAAGACTTCGGCACCGAGCATGCGCATCCGTTCTACGTTGACGTGTTGGCGCTCTACGTCCAATGCACCCATGTAGACGCGGCAGGGCATGTTCATCAGCGCGCAGACGGTGGCTGTCGCAACGCCGTGCTGGCCGGCTCCTGTCTCGGCAATGATGCGTTTCTTTCCCATGCGCCGGGCCAAAAGGATCTGTCCGATGGCGTTGTTTATCTTGTGTGCTCCGGTGTGGTTCAGGTCTTCGCGCTTCAGGTAGAGGCGGCAGTTGTACTTCTCGCTCATGCGCCGGGCATAGTAGAGCGGACTGGGCCGGCCTACATAGTCGCGCAGCAACTGGTAGTACTCCTGAAGGAATTCCTCGCTGTCTATGATATCCTGATACTGCTTCCGCAATGTCTCGAGCGTGCCGTATAGTATCTCCGGGACATACGCACCGCCGAACTGCCCGTAGTAGCCGTCCGGTCCTACTGTGTAAGACTTCATCTTTTTACTCTAAAACTATTATCGAGACGCAAAGGTACGAAAAAGGGGAGAGAGTACAAAATAATGGACTTGTAATTTATTACAAGGCGCGCAAACTTTGCCATAAAGTAAGTGGAAATGGGGTGCCGGGTGAATTTTAACAGCCCTGATGCCGGGTATTTCAAACATTATGCGTATCTTTGCGTGAAATTATGCAGCTTTATGAAATCTCCTAAAAGTACAATCCTGAGCCTTGCCGCCTTGGCACCCGCTCTTGCGTCCGCCGCACAGAAGCCGAACATCATCTTCATCCTTTGCGACGACATGGGGTGGGGCGACCTGGGCTGCTACGGGCAGCAACACATCCGTACTCCGCACATCGACGACCTTGCCCGGCAGGGCATGCAGTTCATGCAGGCCTACGCAGGCAGTCCCGTCAGCGCACCGTCGCGTGCCTCGCTCATGACGGGGCAGCATTCCGGCCATTGCGCCGTGCGCGGCAACAAGGAGTACTGGAGCTACCAGCAGACGGTCATGTACGGAGAGAACAAGGACTTTGCCCGCGTCGGCCAGCATCCGCTCGACACGGCGCACGTGGTCATCCCAGAGATCATGAAGGACATGGGCTACCGCACGGCGCAGTTCGGCAAGTGGGCAGGAGGCTACGAAGGTTCGGAGTCCACGCCCGACCTCCGCGGCGTGGACGAGTTCTTCGGCTACATCTGCCAGTTCCAGG
>JAFLUV010000165.1 GCA_022508635.1 Prevotellaceae bacterium | reverse complement strand
TATGTATGCCAGCAACAATGCATTTGGAAAATGACCAGAAAATACGGAAAGCCATAAGAATCTATACTAATGACTTTTTTGGCGTTATCTGCTTTTCCGCACTTTTTCACAGCAGTTATCGGTATGTCGAAAAAAATGTGTAACTTTGCCGACGTAAAAGCAAATATACATTATATATATAATATGAAGAAAATCACTTTGGCTATTACTTTGCTACTCATGGGCATGAGCCTTTCGGCACAGCTGCGCTTCGGCAATTCACCTGCAGGAAATGCGCCCGCCAGTGACTTGGAGAAGAACGTCCAGAAGCTCGTCATGGCTTCGGTCCTGATAAATAACTTCTACGTTGACAGCGTTGACAGCAAAAAACTTACAGAAGATGCCATCAACGGCATTCTCTCGAAACTTGACCCGCATTCGGCATACACTAACGCTTCGGACACGAAGAAGTTCACCGAGCCTTTGGAAGGTTCGTTCGAAGGTATCGGCGTGCAGTTCAACATATTAGAAGACACGCTGCTCGTCATTCAGCCCGTACCGAAGGGCCCCAGCGAACAGGTTGGCATCCTGGCAGGCGACCGCATTGTCAGTGTGTCCGACACAGCTATTGCCGGGGTGAAGATGAGCCGTGAGGAGATAATGCACCGGCTGCGCGGCCCGAAGGGCACCATTGCCCGGCTCGGCGTGGTGCGTCGCGGCATACAGGATACGCTGCGCTTCGACGTAAAGCGTGACCGCATTCCCGTGAACTCAGTGGACGCCGCCTACATGGTCACGCCCACTATCGGCCTTATCCGTTTCAACAACTTCGCCCAGACAACGCACGACGAGGTGGTGGAAGCCATCAAGAAGCTCAAGAACGAAGGCATGACAGACCTTATCATCGACCTGCAACAGAACAGTGGCGGCTTCCTGCAAGCCGCAGCAGACATTGCCAGCGAGTTCCTCCCCAAGAACGACATGATAGTCTACACCAAGGGACGCAGCGTACCCAGCCAAGAGTTCCGCAGCTCAGGCAGCAACGCCTTTCAGGAGGGTAGGGTAGCGGTACTTATCGACGAATACAGCGCCTCGGCAGCCGAGATACTTTCCGGTGCCATACAGGATCAGGATCGCGGCATCGTAGTGGGCAGACGCTCCTTTGGAAAAGGTCTCGTGCAACGCCCCTTCGACATGCCCGACGGCAGCATGATACGTCTTACGACCGCCCGCTACTATACGCCCAGCGGTCGCAGCATACAGAAACCATACGAGAAGGGGAATCTTCTGAGCTATGCCAAGGATGTCATCAACCGCTATAACAATGGCGAACTGACGAACGAAGACAGCATCCACTTCCCTGACTCACTGCGCTACCAGACCCTGCGCAAGGGACGTACCGTCTATGGAGGAGGCGGCATTATGCCCGACTATTTCGTTCCCCTTGACACAACACGCTATGCAAAATGCTACCGGGAGTTATCTGCCAAGAGCATCATCATCAACGCCAACCTCCGCAACATGGACAAGAACCGCAAGAACCTGGCACAGGAATATCCTGACTTCCAGAAGTTCAAGGATGAGTATCAGGTGCCGCAAGAGCTCATCGACGAAATCCTGGCTGAAGGAGAAAAGCAAGACATACGCCCGAAGGATGACGAAGAACGCCGGAAGACTATCGAGAACATTCAGCTCGTCATCAAGGCACTCGTTGCCCGAGACCTCTGGGACATGAGCGAATACTTCGCCATCATCTATGCCGAAGACGACGTAGTCAAGAAGGCTGTCGAGCTCCTGAGCCGGCAATAACCCTGCAAGAAGAGAGACGCACTCCGTGAAGAGACCGCAGACAACGCATGATAACCTATAACACTATAAATGCAGCAATGCCCAACATTGACGAGGCAAAGGCCTCGGCATGGGTCAGGCAGGTTGCAAAGGGCTACGGCAAGGTAGTAGGCGACGTGAACTATATCTTCGTTGACGACGAGACAATGCTTGACATCAACCGCCGCTTCTTGGGGCACGACTACTACACCGACCACATAGGCTTTGACTATTCCGAAGGCAATGCCGTCAGCGGCGACGTCTACATCAGCCTTGATACCGTCCGAACCAACGCCGCACTCTACGGAGCAACGCAGGACGAAGAGCTCCGCCGCATCATCATACACGGCCTGCTCCATCTCTGCGGACTCAGCGACAAGCAGCCCGAGCAGCAAGCAGCCATGCGGAAGGCCGAGGATGCTGCCCTGGCTATGAACCTTAACAATAATAAAACCTGAACACCAACTACTCGTGGAAGATTTCGACATAAGACAAGGAGGAAGACAAAAGGAAAGGGACTTTGAGAATGCCCTTCGCCCGTTGCAGTTCAGCGACTTCAGCGGACAGCAGAAGGTCGTGGACAACCTGCATATCTTCGTCGAGGCTGCCAAGTACCGCAGCGAACCACTCGACCATACGCTCCTGCACGGCCCTCCGGGACTGGGCAAAACCACGCTTTCCAACATCATCGCCAACGAGCTGGGCGTAGGCTTCAAGCTCACAAGCGGCCCTGTGCTCGACAAGCCCGGCGACCTGGCAGGCATCCTCACCTCGCTTGAGCCGAATGACGTGCTCTTCATCGACGAGATACACCGTCTCTCGCCCGTAGTGGAAGAGTATCTCTACAGTGCCATGGAGGACTACCGCATCGACATCATGATAGACAAAGGCCCGTCGGCACGCAGCATACAGATTGACCTGTCGCCCTTTACCCTTATCGGCGCCACGACGCGCAGCGGACTGCTCACGGCTCCCCTGCGTGCCCGTTTCGGCATCAACATGCACCTGGAGTACTACGATGCCGATACCCTGCAGAAGATTATCATGCGCTCGAGCACCATACTGGGCGTGCCCATCGACACGGAGGCAGCAGGCGAGATAGCCGGCCGCAGCCGAGGCACGCCGCGTATCGCCAATGCCCTGTTGCGACGGGTGCGCGACTTTGCACAGGTCAAGGGCAACGGACGCATCGACACGCGGATAGCCCGCATTGCCTTAGAAGCACTCAACATCGACCGCTACGGCCTTGACGAGATAGACAACAAGATACTTCTTACCATCATAGACAAGTTCAAGGGCGGCCCTGTAGGCATCGGCACCATTGCCACTGCCGTGGGCGAGGATGCCGGAACGGTCGAGGAGGTGTACGAGCCTTTCCTCATCAAGGAGGGCTTCATCAAGCGCACGCCGCGAGGCCGCGAGGTGACGGAGCTCGCCTACAGCCACCTGGGACGGAGCATGGGCGACCGCTACGGCAATCCGCTGCAGGGCAACCTCTTCGACGAAAGATTCTGACCACCCTTTTCCAAGCGCAAGTTGATGGTACCCCACACAAGACACTATGGTTCTTAACTACATCTGGATAGGCTTCTTCGCCATCGCATTTCTTATTGCTACAGTGCAGCTCCTGCTGGGCAACCCCGATGTGTTCCCGGCAATCATGAACAGTACCTTCGACAATGCCAGGACTGCCTTCGAGATTTCCCTCGGGCTGACCGGTGTGCTCTCCCTCTGGATGGGCATCATGAAGATAGGCGAGCGCGGCGGACTGGTGAGCATACTGGCACGCCTGCTCTCGCCGCTCATGGTACGCCTGTTCCCCGAGATTCCTGCAGGACATCCTGTCTTCGGCCATATCTTCATGAACTTCAGCGCGAACATGCTGGGGCTCGACAATGCCGCTACGCCTCTCGGGCTCAAGGCAATGGAGGGACTTCAGGAGCTGAACAAGCAGAAGGACACTGCCACGAACGCCATGATCATGTTCCTTGTGCTCAACACCAGCGGACTGACCATCATCCCCGTCGGCGTGATGACCTACCGGGCCGTTGCCGGTGCGGCACAACCCACCGACGTCTTTATCCCCATCCTCATTGCCACCGCCATTTCCACGCTTGCCGGCATGGTCATTACCGCCCTGTACCAGCGCATCAACCTCTTCAACCGTGCCGTCATGATGTTCGTGACGGGGCTTTGCCTCGTGGTGAGCGGCGTGATATGGCTCAGCTCGCAGGTAGAGCGGGAGACGATGAACCAGTGGAGCACCGTCGTCGCCAACGTCCTGCTCTTCAGCATTATCATGGCATTCATAGCGGCAGGCGTGCGGAAGAGGATAAACGTCTATGAGGCCTTTGTAGAGGGAGCGAAGGACGGCTTCGGGACGGCAGTCCGCATCATTCCCTACCTGGTGGCGATACTCGTTGCCATAGGCGTGTTCCGTGCCTCGGGAGCGATGGACTTCATCGTGGGCGGTGCAGGCAGGCTCGCAGAGATGCTTGGCGGCAGCGCGGACTATGTGGCAGCCCTGCCCACGGCTCTCATGAAGCCCCTCTCCGGCAGCGGTGCCCGCGGCATGATGGTGGACACCATGCAGCAGTACGGTCCCGACTCTTTCGCAGGCCGCCTCTCCTGCATCTTCCAGAGCACCACGGACACGACGTTCTACATCCTTGCCGTCTACTTCGGCTCCGTCGGCATCCGCAAGACGCGCCATGCCGTCATGGCAGGCCTGCTGACCGACATCTGCGGCGTCATCGCAGCAATTGCCGTTGCAGCAATCTTCTTCGGATAACAGGAAGCCTACTACGCCAACATACATCGCAAAGCATGTAAC
>JAFLUV010000164.1 GCA_022508635.1 Prevotellaceae bacterium | reverse complement strand
AGAAATAGAAAAGGCACTACGGTAAGGATGGTGAAAATGACTTGTCCGGATAAACCCAAAAGACCATCCCGACAAATCAAATAACATATAGGGATAAATAACACGCATCAGCGTGAACGGACTAATTTATAAAGCCTAATCTATAAAGCCGCCGCTTCCTGCACGAGGAAACGGCGGCTTTTGCGTCAGGCAAGGCAGTCCGGACTGAACGTCTGCTGCCTTGGAGACAGTCCTAAGTCTGTTGCCGAACTCAAGACAGTTTCTTAGTTCTTGCAGAGACTGAGCCTCAGCCTTGCACCTGCCATGACCCATATACCGGGCTGAGGCACGGAGCCAAGGTCGTGATAGGTATGGTTGGTAATGTTGGAGGCCTGAAGGTAGAGGTTATAGGTCGGCGCATCCCATTGCAGCTTTGCGTCAAGCATCCAGTAAGGATGGTAGCCATAGAGGCGGTCGCCCTCCATGTAGCTGCCCATGCGCTGCTGCCACCGCACGTCCCACGACATGCTCAGACGGCTGACGATACGGTGCGTCACGTTTGCCACAAACTTGTGCCGCAGGTATTCAAGTGCCGAGTTGCTCTTGTAGACGTCCACCTTGTCGTGCCTGTTCTGGTGGATGTATGTGTAGCCAAGACTAAGGGAGCGCACCCATGCGTTACGGCTCATAAGCTCTGGGAAGGCGAGCTTGCCCTGTAGCTGAAGGCCAAGGTTGTCGAGGTCGAAGGACGCACTGTGGAAAACGTCGTCGGGAGCATACATCACCCAGTCCATCATCTGCGTGCCGCGATGGTAGAAGCCGCGTATGGAGGCGCTGGCTCCCGGCACGGCATACTGGCTGCCAATGCTGAAGGAATGATTGTGCTCGGGCTTGAGGTCGCGGTTGCCTTCGTGCGTAGGGCTCTTGTAGTAGAGCTCGGTAAAGGTGGGAAGACGGAAACCTTTGTTGTATGAAAAGAGCAGCTTCCAGCGATTCGTCGGCCTCCATGCGGCGTCTATGCCGGGATAGAAGCGGAAGCCGTGGTCGATGCCCGACGTTGTGCTGGCCATGATGCCTGCCGATAGAGTCCAGTGAGGCAGCAGCACGTTGTGCTCCACGGAGAAAGATGTCGTCGTGCGGCTGTCGCTTCGCGTATAGCAGAGTCCCGCCTCGCCCGTACCGGGCCCGCTTGCAGCGACGTACTGGGCAGGGTCAAGGTCGCGTCCGAGGTTTGTGCTCAGGATGTCGTCGCGACGGATGACTGCCGACACAGCCGTCTTCCCGGCCTTCCAGCTGAAATAGCCGCCGGCCTTGATGCCGTAGACGTCCAGGCGGTGGAAGTTCTCTCCAAACCTGTCGCCCCTGATGAGCTCGAAGTTGTCATAGTATCTGTTCCAGAAGACCTGCGGAGTAAAGTGGAAACGTCCCTTTGTCTCGGCGCTCACGCTGGCCAGTATGCGCTCGTTGCGCTCGTACTGATCCGGGTATGCAGCGCTGTAGAAGGTGTTTGCGCCATAGTCCTTGCGGCTGAAGCCCAGCTGCCAGTCCAGCCGGAGAGCCGTGTCCTCGTAGTCGCCCTGATAGTAGAGCTGCCCTTTCCGCCAGCCGCTGTTCTGCGTACCGCCGTCAGTCCTGCCGCCGCCTCCGCTTATGCGACTGCCGACCCTTCCCGTGGTCAGTGCCAGGCGAGCCTCGCCCTCGGCCGTGCCGAACGAACCGCCTGCCGCACGGAAGTCCACGGCCTGTCCGCTGTCGTGCCGCGTGACGATGTTCACGGCTCCGCCGAAGCTCTGTCCGCCGTAGACACGGCTTGCCGCGCCCTCAAGCACCTCGATGCGCTCAATGTCGCTGATGCTCACGGGGAAGTCTGCCGAGAAATGTCCTGTCTGGGTATTGCCGATGTCGATACCGTTAAGTAGAATCGTGACCTGGTCGCAGGTACCGCCATCAATGCTTATGTCCGTCTGAATACCAAAGCCACCGCGCTGCCGGACGTCCACGCCGGTGACTAACTTGAAAAGGTCGTTGATGCTCTGTACCGCCGCTTGCTCTATGTCCTGGCGGGTGAGCACGCTGACGATGCGAGCCGACTGCAGTTCCGTCAGCGGAGCCATCGTGCCGCTCACCGTGAGCTCCGTCATCTCCGTCTCGTCGGTGCTCTCCCGCACTTCGGCGCTGCTCAGTGCAGCCGTGTTCTGCCGGGCATGTGCTCGTGCAGCCATGCCAAGCGTGGCGACGCTGAGTATGCCGATGCAGACCTGCCGGTGCAGGCTTGCGAAGGCGCAGTAGCCCTTGCCGCCAAACTGTCGCCAGACGATGACGTCCGGCCTCTTACGTTGTTTGTTACGCATAGTTAGATAATGGATAAATTAGGTGAATAAAAAACAAAGCCCCTCTCCCGGAGAGAAAGGGGCGTTTGCGTGGTTCTCCTCAGATGAGCGGCATTCCCGCCGCGCGGCATTCCCGGCGCATGTCGTCCGGCCAGATGCTGGCCTGGGTCTCACCGATGTGTGCCTTGTGCAGCAGCACCATGCAGAGGCGGCTCTGGCCGATACCGCCGCCGATGGTCAGGGGCAGCGTGTCGCTGAGCAGGCGCTGGTGGAAGTAGAGTTCCCTGCGTTCCTCCTTGCCCTGCAGGGCAAGCTGGCGCAGCAGTGCTTCCTTGTCTACGCGGATGCCCATCGAGCTGAGCTCTATGCTGCGTCCCAGTACGGGGTACCAGACGAGCAGGTCGCCGTTGAGCCCTTCGTATCCGCTGTCGTTCCTTGTGCTCCAGTCGTCGTAGTCCGGCGCGCGGAGGTCGTGCTCATGGCCGTCGCTGAGCTTGCCGCCGATGCCGATGACGAACACGGCTCCGTGCTTCTGGCAGATGAGGTGCTCGCGTTCCTTGGGCGTCTTGTCGGGGTACATTTGCAGCAGCTCTTCGCTGTGGATGAAGCGGATGTCCTCGGGCAGGAAGGGCTGTAGCTGCGGGTAGGCCTCGCAGATGTCGAACTCCGTGCGGAGAATGGCGTTGTAGATCTTCTGCACGATGCGTCGGAGGCAGGCCTCCGTGCGGTCTCCTGGCAGGAGCACGCGTTCCCAGTCCCACTGGTCGACGTAGAGGCTGTGCACGTTGTCCATCTCCTCGTCGGCGCGTATGGCGTTCATGTCGGTGACGATGCCGTAGCCGGGCCTTGTCTTGTACTCCGCCAGGGTGAGGCGCTTCCACTTGGCCAGCGAGTGCACCACCTCGGCCATTGCGTCGCCCATGTCCTTGATGGGGAAGCTGACGGGGCGCTCCACGCCGTTGAGGTCGTCGTTGATGCCCAGGCCGCGCAGGACGAAGAGCGGTGCCGTGACACGACGAAGCCTCAGCTCCGAACTGAGGCTGCACAGGAAGAAGTCCTTTATCTGCTTTATTGCCTGCTCCGTCTGGCAGAGGTCAAGCAGGGCGGTGTAGCCCTCAGGCTTCAAGAGTTTGCTCATGATTTTTCTTTTGTTTGTTTTGTTTTCTGCTTATGGACGGGATATGGCGTCCTTACTTTCAAAATTGAATGCAAAGGTATGGCTTTTATTTCAATTTGTCAACAAAAGAGCCAGAAAATGTTGCAAATTTCACCAAATCTGCATTCCGCGGCGGCGGGACATGCATGCGGCAGCGGCGGCATCCGTGTGTCCGTCCGTCGGCGAGAGGAGCATTTTTTTGCCAACTTTGTGCCCAAATAAATTTGGCATTTCGCTCGCTTATTCGTACCTTTGCAGCCGCTATAAGGTTGGTTCGGTAGCTCAGTTGGATTAGAGCAGCAGCCTTCTAAGCTGCGGGTCAAACCGGCTATCAGCGAAGAGGACATAATGAATGAAGTCAGAGTCGTGAGATACGCGAAATGAAATAACAAGCACACCATGAAAAAGAAGCAATTCAATACCTACAAGGAGGAACTGGACCTGGAGTTCCTGTGGAACTACTGCATGGAGCACGGGGAGGAGCGGACGCTGGAGCGGGGCGAGATGCTGGAGGAGACCGGGAAGCCGGCGCAGTGGGTAGCCTACGTGGAGCAGGGATACTTCAAGTATATGGTGCACAACGAGGAGGAGGAGAAGGACTACTGCACGGGCTTCGCCTTCGAGGGCGAGTTCGTTGCCAACTTCCCCCACTGCCTGCGCGGCGAGACGTCGGAACTGGACATCGTGGCAGCGACGACGTGCAAGATACGCTGCATCGCCGGACTGGAAATGCAGTCGCTGTTCGACAGCAGCCCGGAGATGATGCTGCACAACGTCAACATCCTGCACAACCTGTTCAAGATGGTCTACACGCGCTACCTCGACTTCTACCGCTACTCTGCCCGCGAGCGTTACCGCCAACTGATGCTCCGCTTTCCGCACATCATGCAGCAGGTTTCGCAGAAAGACCTTGCCACGCTCCTCAACATCACGCCGACCCACCTGAGCCGAATCCGCACGGAACTGACCCTCGGCTACAAGGGAACGGGGGGGGTAGACGAGCTAATGTTCCTGAATCCCGAACAGCTTCTATAAACAAAACGAATGAGAATTCCAAATAAAATGCGCTAAAAATCACCGGCGCACGGATTTTATCAACATTTGTTGATACTTGCACTCCCGACGAGCAGTTTTTGGCTTCGTCGGGAGTTTCGTTTCGTTCAGTCTGACTATCTTTGCACA
>JAFLUV010000163.1 GCA_022508635.1 Prevotellaceae bacterium | reverse complement strand
AGACCATTGTGCTTACCGGAGGTTCCATAGACGCCTACATTACAAAAGGCATGATTATAGATACGAATACAACCCTTCTGACAGATAAGCCTTACGTTATTTATGACTCGCTTGTAGTAAAGCCTGGAGCAGAACTGACCCTCAATGAAGGTACTAAACTCATGTTCCATGATAAGGCTGCACTACATGTCTATGGGAAGCTAACTGTGTTAGGAAGTATAGAGAAGCCTGTCGTCCTACGCGGTGACAGGATGGATCACATGTTCGACTATTTGCCCTATGACAATACACCTAGCCGCTGGGAAGGTGTTGTCATCCATCGTGATAGCTATGACAACCAGCTTTTCCATTGCGACTTGCATAGCTCCCGTTTTGGCATCATCTGTGAGGACTCTGAACAATTGACGCCTGATGAGAAACATCCGTCCATAACACTAGATTGTTGCATTCTGCATAACATTGGAGGCGACGGTTTGCAGTTTAACAACTGTGTCAGCAGCGTTACGAACACCCAGATAAGCAACACCTTGGGACATACGGTAAGCATCTGTGGTGGCTCGCACACTTTCATTTATTGTACACTGGCACAATTCTATCCTTTTTCTGCAAACATTGGCGATGCCCTGCACTTGGTCAGCTCTCCCGAAGGCGATGACTACGGCATGCTTCGCAAGGCACATTTCATTAACTGTGTTATCACTGGCTACGGAAACGACGTTATTATGGGTGAGAATATCGTGACAGATTCCTATACTTGTGACTATCTCTTTCATCATTGCTTCCTCAACACGCCTGCAGTAGATAACGACGAACACTTTGTAGATTGCGTCTTTGACCAAGACAAGAAAGGCAATGAGGAGATGAAACTTGTCCGCCAGGATAATTTTATATGTTTTGATACAAAGAATTTCATTTACGACTTCACGCCTAAGGCAGAAAGCACGATTCGTTCGCTGGCCGATCCGACCTATGCCAATCTGCCCACCTTTGATAGGATGGGTATGAGCCGCCTTGCAGACGAAGGTCCCGATGCTGGATGCTATGAGTATGTTGCACTAATGAGAGATGAGGAGGAAGAGCAGTGAAGGTTATATTTATTGTGGTAGGCAAGACCACTGACAAACGCTTTTCTTCCATCATACAGGAGTATGCAGAACGCATCTGCCATTATATTCCTTTTGAGATCGAGATTATACCTGAGCTCAAGAACTCCAAGGGGCTCAGTCAAAACGAGCAGAAACAACGTGAAGGAGAACTTATTCTGCGGAACTTGCAAGCGAGTGATTACGTTGTCCTTCTTGACGAGCATGGCAGCGAGCGTACCAGTATAGAGTTTGCCGCATGGATGCAAAAGAAGATGGCAGCCGGTCCCAAACGGATAGTCTTCATCGTTGGAGGTCCATACGGATTCTCGCCTGCCATTCACCAAAAAGGGAATGAAGAGGTCAGTCTCAGCCGTATGACACTTTCCCACCAAATGATCCGTATGCTGTTCATAGAGCAATTATATCGTGCAATGACTATTCTGAACGGCGAGCCATATCACCACGAATAAGTTAAATAGGTTCAAATAGAGTTCCTTTTTCATCTCTACCAGGAGCAGCACAAGCAAGGCAATTCGTACACATTGAACAAGGACAAATCCCGACTCTTCCCTGAATTTTGGGCTTAATAATTTTGAATTCTGAATTAACATTCGTACCTTTGTCTGCGAAAAAGCAGCGAACCGGCTTGCCGCTGACCTGTCATGATGCCATAAGGAGACGTGACAGGTGAGAGGAAAGTCCGGGCAACACAGGACATCCTGCTTCCTAACGGGAAGAGGTCCGAAAGGGTCTGTCAGTGCAGAAGAAAAGAACCGCCTCGACCATGAGGTAAGGGTGAGAAGGCGAGGTAAAAGCTCACCAGGCCGGCAGTGATGTCGGTGCTGTGCACTCCGGGAGTTGAAAGTTCATGTATACCGGCGAACAAAAGAGAGGGCTGTCCGTCCGAGCCGGAGGGTAGAACGATAGAGGACAGCGGCAACACTGCCCCAAGAGAAATGGCAAGCACCCCGGGAAAGTTTTGGCTGGAACGGGCATACAGAACCCGGCTTATAGGTTCGCTGTCTTTTTTGTTTATACAAACGGAAGATAAGGAAAGATGATAAGTCTGGCACATATATGGAATATCAACGAACAGAATCTCAGTTATCCTGAACGGCTTGGACTGGGTTTGCTGAAGCGTCTCGTCATCACTTGGGAGTGCATGAACAAGAACCACATTATGAGCTATGCCTCTGCCCTCACCTACAGCAGTATGTTGGCAGCAGTCCCTGTATTAGCCATCATCTTTGCCATAGCCCGGGGCTTCGGCTTTGACACTATCATCGAAAGCAAGTTGAGAAGCTCCCTTGACAGGAATCCTGACATAGCCGACACCATTCTCTATTTCGTGGAGTCTTACCTGCACCATACCAAAGGCGGTGTTTTCATCGGCATTGGTCTGATATTCCTACTCTACACGCTGATTTCCCTGACCTCGAACATCGAAGAGGCATTTAACACTATTTGGTATGTCAAGCGTTCGCGTACCCTCTCCCGCAAGATCACAGACTATGTCAGCATCTTCTTGCTCATGCCCTTTGTCATTGTTATCACCAGCGGCCTGAGTATCTTCCTTGCCACTTTCCGTACGTTCCTGCCAGAGACGCAACTGCTTACGGGGACGATGTCTTTCTTCTTGCATGTCTCGCCCTTTATCTTTGCCATACTCGTGTTCATGCTCCTCTTCAAGTTGATGCCCAACACGCGCGTCAAACTGCGGCATACACTTCTGCCGGCAGTCCTTACGGGCACGGTGTTCATGGCTGTAGAGTGGGTGTACGTCCACTATCAGTTCAAACTGAGTGCCTACAATGCCATCTACGGCTCTTTTGCCGCCATACCCTTGTTCATGCTTTGGCTACAGATCTCTTGGTGCATTTGCTTGCTAGGTGCCCAGCTTAGCTATGCCAACCAGAGCCTGCATACCTATACCTTCGAACGCGTCAGCGACGAACTGAGCCGCCGCTACCGCGATACGCTCATTCTCTTGCTGATGAGTCGCATCTGCAAGCATTTTGCCTCTGGCCTGAAGCCCTTCACGGCGCACCGCCTGGCTGTCAACACACATCTTCCGGACAGTCTGGTCGGCATTCTGTTGGGTGAGCTGGCCGACATGCAGTTGCTCGTAGAGGTTCCGCTTGAGCAGGGTGGCGAGCGTCATTACTTGCCAGCTATTGACATACACCGCATCACAGTAGGCATGGTGATACGCCGCATTGACTCGCACGGTATGGAAAACCCATCGCTTGTCTGGCAGACAGGAACGCCCGAATGGAATTTCCTGCGTAACCTGCGCAATGAGGGTCAGGATGCCTTGCTCATTGACTTGGAAGTCCCGCACCAGGGATAGAGAGGATAAACGAAAAAGCCGCCTTGACGCTATTGCATAAACGGCATCAAGGCGGCCTTTCCTTTATAAATATACACGCACAGTTACAGCTATGTATATGTACAATTATTACAGCTGGCAAACAAACGTGAAGTGCCCGGCAAATGCAGAAGCACAGTCAGGTTTCAAGCGGAACAAGCCGAAGATAGTGCTGCCGCTGCCGCTCATGGAGGCGTATGCAGCTCCTTGTCGGTATAGCTCCTTCTTGATGTCAGAAAGAAGTGGATGGCTGCGGAAGATGCTTTCCTCGAAATCGTTCACCATCCTGCCCTCCCATTGTTCGACAGGCAATGCAGCCGTTTCAAGCAAAGAACAAACAGGTTCGTGCGGATGCACTCCAGCGTATGCCTCACGGGTAGAGACAAATACATCAGGCTTGACAAGCACCAGGTACAATCCTTTCAAATCCAAGGAAACAGGAGTAAACTCATCACCTATTCCTTCAGCATACAAAGGACGGGGATTGATGAAGAAAGGACAGTCGGCACCAAGCCTCCTGACAAATCCCTCCATCTGTTTTTCCGAAAGAGAGAGGCCGAACATCCCAGCTATTGTCCTGACCGCACAGGCAGCATCGCTACTTCCTCCTCCAAGCCCTGCCCCGCTCGGGATAACCTTGCGGAGGTCTATATGCAACGGAGGAACAGGATGCCCCTCTTGCCTGAGCAGGCGTACTGCCCGCAAGACAAGGTTGTCCTGTACTTCGCCCTCCAAAGGATTACCAGCCAGCATCAGAACATCCTCGCCGCTACTCTCAGCTATCGTCAGTTCGTCATAGAGCGGCACGGGATAGAAGATGGTTTGCAGATTGTGATAACCGTCTGGGCGGCGCTCCGTAATGTTCAGGCCAAGATTTATCTTGCACCCAGTTCTAACAAAGCATGATTTGTTCATTTTTGATGCATAGTTCAGTTTCTCTGTCTGCAAAATTACGGATAAATCTCGAAAAAATAAAGTCCGCCAGCAAAGAATTTAGCCATACCGCCAAAAGCAAATCCTCCTGACAAATCGCATTGAAGACAAAATAGCTGAAACGTTTGTTCCAACAGGACATAGCTGATACTTTTTCATTGACACTACTTTTACCTGACAATTACGAGACGTTTGGTAATCTGTTACCATCAGTATGGCAATTATTTACCTTCACTATGGCAATCGTTTACTTTCGGTAAGGTGATATTCTCTTAAATGGGCCTAGTAGACAAAAAGTAGGATGAATTACGCCTGAAAATTCGCTAGTAGACAA
>JAFLUV010000162.1 GCA_022508635.1 Prevotellaceae bacterium | reverse complement strand
AAGTGTCGTTTGTTTTCCCGCAGGAAATAGTTTGTATTACAGGCATTATACGCATCGTAGGCACGTGTTTGTTTTATTCCCGGATGCATCGAACGCGTTGAATTGAGCAAACGAACGCGTTGAATTGAGCAAACGAACGCGTTGAATTGAACAAATGAACGCGTTGAATTAAGCAAACGAACGCGTTGAATTGAACAAACGAACGCGTTGAATTGAACAAACGAACGCGTTGAAGTGGTCATGATGATAAAGTAATGACCATTCGATGATCAAGAAAATGCTCCCATTCGACCGTTTCAGACGGCTGAAAGGGAGCTTTTCCGTTGTAAGGAGAGTGAAGAAGAGTGAGGGGACGGGAGGGTTTGCCTGAAGGCGAAAACCGGGAGAAGGACAGGTGAGGCCTCAATGTGCTTCCAGCCAGTTCTTTCCCCAGCCGCAGTCGGCAATAAGCGGGACGCTCAGCGAGGCTGCTTTCTGCATCTCCTCCACTACCAGACGCTGCATCTGTTCCTTTTCCTCGGGCAGGACGGAGAAGTTGAGTTCGTCATGCACTTGCAGGATCATCTTCGACTTCACGCCCTCTTGCTTCATGCGACGGTCGACGCGTACCATTGCTATTTTAATGATGTCGGCCGCACTGCCCTGTATGGGTGCGTTGATGGCATTGCGCTCGGCATATCCGCGGACCACGGCGTTGTGGCTGTTGATGTCGGGCAGCTGGCAGCGGCGACGGAAGATGGTCTCGGTATAGCCGCGCTCGCGGGCTGTCTCAATGCTTCTGTTCATGTATGCCTTCACGCCCGGGTAGGTTGCGAAGTAGTCGTCGATGAGCTGCTTTGCCTCCTGCCGCGACACGCCTAACCTCTCGGCAAGCCCGAAGGCACTGATGCCGTAGATGATGCCGAAGTTGGCAGTCTTTGCCTTTCGCCTTTCGTCGGACGTCACTTCTTCAAGCTTCTTGTTGAAGATCTTGGCAGCCGTGGCAGTATGTATGTCGTTGCCCTGCATGAAGGCCTCGATGAGGTTGTGGTCCTGGCTGAGGTGTGCCATGATGCGCAGCTCAATCTGACTGTAGTCGGCACTGAAGAAAATTTGTCCCGGATAGGGAATGAATGCCTTGCGGACTTCCTTGCCCTGTGCATCGCGGACGGGAATGTTCTGCAGGTTGGGACTGGACGATGAGAGCCGTCCCGTTACGGTGACGGTCTGGTTGAACGACGTGTGTATGTGTCCCGTCTTGGCATTGATGAGCTGCGGCAAGGCATCGATGTAGGTACTAAGCAGCTTCTTCAGTCCGCGGTATTCCAGTATCTTTCCTACAACCTCATGCTTTCCCTTCAGCGCCTCCAGCACCTCTTCGCTGGTGACGTATTGTCCGGTCTTCGTCTTCTTTGCCTTGCTGTCGAGCCCAAGATGGTCGAAGAGCACTTCCCCTACCTGCTTTGGGCTGGAGATGTTGAAGCTGAAGCCCACGATTTCGTGTATCTCGTGCTCCAAGGCAAGCATCTGATTGGTGAAAAGGACACTTGTTTCCCTCAGTCCTTCCGTGTCGATGAGCACGCCTGCCTCTTCCATTTCTGCCAGGACAGGCAGTAGCGGCATCTCAATCTCCGTGAAGAGCTGCCACAGGTTCTCCCCTCTGAGTCCTTCCTCAAAAAGCTGCTGTAGTTGCAGGACGCTGCTGCAACCGTAGGCAGAGAGCAGATAGTCCAGGTGGTGCGGCATTTCAGGATGCAGCAGATAGTGTGCTATCTCGGTGTCAAACATAGGAAGTCCGGTGAGATGCTGTGCCCTCAGTTCCTGCCAGTGCGCCTTCAGGTTGTGTCCTACGACGGTCTCTTTTCCGTGTTCCATCGTGACGGAAGCAGTCACGATGAAGGGACTTGCACTTTTTTCCGACTCTTCATGATGGGCAGAGGCAGCTTGTCCAAAGAGGTCAAGCTGTGTCGAGCCGTCGTTGTTCCTGACCGGTTCAGGTGCTTTCTTTTCCTGTTTGTTGCTCGTCTTGTTCATGAGCTGGCGGAACTCAAGCCTGCGATATATGTCCCTCAGTTTGCTACTGTCAGGCTCGTTCAGTCTCAGGCTGTCCATGTCGAGGCTGATTGGTACCTCCTGATTGATGGTGGCAAGCCATTTGCTCAGGCGTATCTGTTCAATGTTACCTTCTATCTTTTCCTTGAGTGCACCTTTCAGCTTGCCGGTATCTGATAGCATGCTTTCGATGCTGCCGAACTCCTCTATGAGTTTTTGCGCTGTCTTTTCTCCCACTCCGGGACAGCCCGGGATGTTGTCCGATGCATCGCCCATCAGTCCGAGCATATCGGTTACTTGCAGAGGCGATTTCAGTCCCCACTTTCGCTTTACTTCCTCCGGACCGAGAATCTCTGCCTCGCTGTTCTTTCCGACTGGCGGACGATAGATTCTTACATGATTGGTGACAAGCTGTCCGTAGTCCTTGTCGGGCGTCATCATATAGGTCTCTATGCCTGCTTTGTCGGCTTGCCGTGAGAGGGTGCCTATGATGTCGTCAGCCTCGTAGCCTTGTACTTCGAGCACCGGGATGTGGTATGCCGCAAGTATCTCCTTGATGATTGGTACAGCGAAACGGATGGCTTCAGGTGTTTCCTCGCGCTGTGCCTTGTAGAGGGCGTATGCTTCGTGACGGAAAGTAGGTCCGTGGGGATCGAAGGCAACGCCGATATGCGTGGGCTGTTCCTTGGTCAGTACCTCGTCCAGCGTATTGACGAAGCCAAGAATGGCTGATGTGTTCTCACCTTTTGAGTTAATGCGCGGGTTTTTTATGAAGGCGTAATATGCACGATAAATGAGTGCGTAGGCATCCAGTAAATAGAGTTTCTGCATGATTTCTTTTCTTTTCTTACCTTTTAGTGGGTAAAATTACGAAAAATAAGTGAACGGAAGCACATTTTTATGTAATTTTGCTGCCTAAAGACGTAACAAATGGATGTACTTGATAAGATAAAGGCTCCCGTGGCAGCCGATATGAAGCGGTTTCGCGAAGCATTTTGCGAGACGCTTTACCACGATAATCCTATGCTGGAACAGGTGGTGGAGCACCTGCTTCGTGCACCCGGTAAACAGGTGCGCCCGCTGTTGGTGCTGCTCTCTGCGCGCACTGTAGGCGCGGTGAATGATAATGTCATTCGTGTAGCTCTTGCCCTGGAGATGCTGCATACGGCATCTCTGGTGCATGATGATGTGGTGGACGAGAGTGACCGCCGGCGCGGCTTGCCATCGGTCAATGCATTATTCTCTAACCAGGTGGCTGTCCTTGCGGGTGATTTCATACTGAGCAAGGCACTGGAGTGTGCTGCACAGACCGGCGATGTACGCATAGTGCAGTGCATAGCGCAGCTTGGTCAGTCACTTGCCGACGGTGAGCTTTTACAGCTGTACCACCAAGATACGGAGGAACTCTCTGAGGGCGCTTATTTTGAAGTGGTAAGTCACAAGACGGCAAGCCTTTTTTCTGTCTGTGCCCGTCTGGGTGTCTTGGCGGCAGGCGGAACGGAGCGTGAGGCGGAACGCATGGCGCAGTACGGCAAGTTAGTAGGTATCTGTTTCCAGTTACGTGATGATGTTTTCGACTACGGTACGGCAGAGATAGGCAAGCCGACGGCTGGTGACATGCGTGAGGGCAAGCTCACCCTGCCTGCCATCTATGCGGTGAACCGCAGTGAGGACGAGACGATGCGTCTCCTGGCTCTGAAGGTACGCCGCCGTGAGGCTTCTGCCGGTGAGATACGGCAGCTCACTGACTTTGTTATCAGTCATGGCGGTCTGGAGTATGCCCAGTGGCACATGAAGGACATGCAGGGCATGGCGGACGGTCTTATTGACGACTCTGCCGACTCGTCCGTGACGAAGGCTCTGCATCTGCTTACGGCTTTTGTAGCAGAGCGGGTTATATGAGTGAGATGCAGGACTGCTGCGGTCGTTTCGCTCCTTCTCCTACCGGTCGCATGCATTTGGGCAATGTCTTTTGTGCCCTTCTGTCATGGCTTTCTGCCAAGAGCAAGGGCGGACAGTGGCTGCTTCGCATAGAGGATCTTGACCCCGGGCGTTCGCGCCATGAGTATGCCATGCAGCTGATGGACGACTTGCAGTGGCTCGGCTTGCCTTGGGACGGCGATGTGATCCGCCAGAGCCAGCGGAGTGATATCTATGCGCACTACCTCAGTCGGTTGCAGGATGCAGGCCTCACCTACCCTTGTTTCTGTACGCGTGCCGACATCATGGCTACGCAGGCACCGCACGAGACGGACGGGCGCATTGTCTATGCCGGAACTTGTCGTGGAAGAGTCCCCGACGAAAGGGAGAGTACCATGCCTGCTGCCGTCAGGTTCATCGTTCCGGACGAGGATGTCAGCTTCTGCGACGGGCACTACGGCATGCAGCAGGTCAACCTGGCCCGGCACTGCGGTGACTACATACTGCGCCGCCGCGACGGAGCCTGGGCGTATCAGTTGGCCGTAGTGGTGGACGATGCCTTGATGGGTGTGACGGAGGTTGTCCGTGGTCGTGACCTTCTGCTCAGCACTCCCCAGCAGCTGCATCTCTATCGTACCCTTGGTCTTCCCGAACCCCGGTTCTTCCATCATCCGCTTCTTATAAACGAAGCTGGTCAGCGTCTCTGCAAGCGTGACCTCAGCCTTGACCTCTCTACGCTGCGCGCGAGGCACGTCAGTCCGCGTGACATCGTGGGTCGTCTGGCTCACCTTGCGGGCATCATTCCCGAGGCCTCCCCTACCCTGCCCTGCGACCTCTTGCCTTTATTCTCATGGCAAAGCGTCCCGATGCAGGATATTACC
>JAFLUV010000161.1 GCA_022508635.1 Prevotellaceae bacterium | reverse complement strand
AAGGAAGAGAGAGGCCATAGGCTTCTCTCTTCCTTTGGTATTGATTCTGCCGGAAACTTACAGCTTCACGTTCTTCACTTCGAAGGGGATGGGATAGGCAGTTATCCAGACTTCGGGCTGCAACTGCTGGTTGCCGAAGGCAAGCGCCCATGCCTCGATAGTCTTGCCGCTCATGTCGGGCGTGAGGGGAACATAGTAGGTGTAGTCGTGCGACGTGCGGCGGACTGGACACTCCCAGCTGTTGGACATGAATGAAGGCGCACGGTCGGGACATCCGACATACTGCCCGTCAACCTTGATTGCCGCCCACGCTCCCTCGTTGCCGCACTCACCGGGAATGGCAATGCAGAGATAGGAGCCGGCCGGTATCTGCCCGAGCGTAAAGGTGCTCTGCCATGCCTGACGAGCCGTGGCGCCCGCCCTGTTGTAGTCGCGGAAAAGGTTGTTGGCACGCCATCCTGCACGGTCTACCTGCTTGCCGTCGCGCACGCCGTAGATCTCGCTGATACGCAAGGGACAAACGGGCAGCTTAACGTAGCGGACTGCTCCCATGCGCCGCATGTCAATGCGCATCCGCTTGTCGGCAAGTGCCACGACGGAGGTCCACGACGTGAGGTCGGCACTTGCCGTCACCGTCATGCCCTCGGCCGTGCGAAGGGGCGAAAGGTCGTACTCATTCTGAAAGTCGAGGCAGAGCTCGTCGAGCTGCGTAGGCTTGCCCAGGTCAAGGAGCAGTGCCGAGGAGTTCGACACACGCTGGTCGCCCCATCGCTGCGCTATGCTGAAGGCGGTCGCGGGATTGCCGTCGAAGAGTGCAGCGTCCCAGATGTCACGCTCCACGAACACCGGCTGCTGGAAGAAGGCATCGCGTGCGGCCTGCACCTGCGGTATCTGCGTAGGACCGGAACGCTTGAGCTCGCGCACCTCGAGCGCATTGTTGTCGGCAGCAAAGGCCGTGGCAAAGTAGAGGGATGATGCGTCGGCAGGAACATCCTTCTTCGCCATGGCAGGCAACTGGCGATGGTAGGGCTCGGTGCGCTTCTCCCCGGGGAACGAGACAGTCTGGCGCTTGCCGTTGATGCTTATTTGGTAGGACTCACCCGGCTCGCCAAGAAGCTGAATCTCAGGCGTTCCCACTTCGCTTATGATATAATAAGGTATACCGCTGACCAGAGTCTTGTCGCGCTCGCGCTCGGTGGTAAGCTTGAGGAGCGCACTGCGGAAAGGCAGAACCTCCACCTCAACCTCCTCGCCGTAGCGATAGCGGCCGAGGTCATGTATGTAGGGATGATACAGGCGCATCTGCACCTGCTTGCCCGTCTTCTGCAGTCCGGTCTCCTCGCCGAGTCGTATGCGATAGCGCTTCGGCTGCCATGAGAGATTGCGGAGCGTAAGGAACTGCGTCTTGCCATTGCCACGGGAAAGCGCCTCAGGACCATACTGATCCTCGGGCAGACGCTTTGCAACGGGCAGGATGTCGCGATAGAGACGGTGCAGGTTGAATATATAGGCCAGGCGCGGATACTCATCGTCGCGCAGGAACCAAGGGTTGGCATAAAGCTCGGGTGCAAGTATAAGTTCACGCCCAAATGCCTGAAGGATAAGGTCGTCTTCCCAATAGTCAAGGCAGGAACTAAGGCAGACACCATGGTCTTCCGTGAGGCGTGTCAAGCCCTCGGGCGACTGACGCGTCATAGCCCCTACCCTATGATGCGTCGCCGTGACGTTGTTGGCCATGTGCACGTCGATATAGGTTTCAGCACCGCCCAGCAGGTACGTCGTACTGTGACGCGTGCCAGGACCAAGGTCAAGTCTGTGGTTGAGCAGTATGAAATCGGGGCAGTACTGGCGTATGCGTGTCATCATGCGATCGAAGTTTTCATACTTCTCCTTTCGTAGCTGACCACAGACTGCGTCCATCTTGAAAAGTCCGAAACCATAGTCGCGCACCAGTGACACCATCATCTCTTCACGCTCCTGTGCCTCTTGCTCCGTATCGCCGAAGCCGTCCGGTCCGCACCACAAGCCAAGCTTTGTATCCATCTCGGCAGCCTTCTTGCTGATGGGAGCAAAGCCATTCGGGAACTGCTTCTTGAAGCGATCGCTCTTCATGCTGCCGTACATCTGCGATCCGTCAATCTGCCCTGCATCCAAGGCATAGATGTCAAGCTTCATGCCGTAGGTGTCGTACATCCAGCGGAAGAAATCGAGGTTGATGCGTGTCTGCTGTTCTGTGGCACCCTCATTGGTGTTGTTTATCCACGAAAAGTACTCCGAGCGCGAAGGTGTAGTCTCCGTTGCACCGCCAGTCGGAAGCTGCTGTGCCCGAACAATGGAACAACAGGACAGGAAAAGAAGGGTTAGTGTGTTTAATTTCATGTTATCAGTAAATGTTTTAAGTTATTAATTTTGTTTTAGGTGTTGTTTGGTCTTCTATTTCCCGGCCATCTCCTTGAAGTGCTGTGTTATCTGCCGGAAGAGGTGGTGTCGGGTGTTGCCGCCATAGATACTGTGGTTGCGGTTTGTGTAAGTCAGCTCCCTGAAGTCCTTATCAGCCTGTACCAAAGCCTCAGTATATTCGGCAACATTGCGGAAGTGGACATTGTCGTCAGCAAGGCCATGGATGAGCAGTAACTTGCCACTGAGTTTGTCGGCACGACTGATTGGGCAGACATCATAGCCATTGCCATTCTCGCGAGGCGTGCGCATGTAGCGCTCCGTATATACGGTATCGTAATAGCGCCAGCTGCAAGGAGCAGCCACGGCAACGCCAGCTGCAAAAACAGGTCGCCCTTCGCTCATGCTCATCAAGGTATTGAAGCCGCCGTAGCTCCAGCCCCAGATGGCGATGCGTTCCTTGTCAACATAAGGCTGCTGTCCAAGCCAGATGGCAGCTTCTACCTGGTCGTGACTTTCCAACTGACCAAGATTCAGATAGGTACACTGTTCAAATTCACGGCCGCGGCCGCCAGTGCCACGTCCGTCTACGCAAACACAGATGAACCCCTCTTGCGCCAAATACTGCTCATAGAGACAACCACCCATATTTCCTGCGTTCCAGTGATCAAGAACCTGCTGGCTACCAGGGCCGCTGTACTGGTGCATCACGATGGGATACTTCACGGCAGGATTGAAGTCGGCAGGTAGCACCATGAAACCATTCAACTGTACGCCGTCGGCTGTAGTGAAAGAGAAAAACTTGCGTTCGCCGAGCTTCAATGCAGCAAGTTTCTGGCGCAGAGTCGCATTATCCTCCAGTACCTTGATAGTCTTTCCGGACGATGCGTCGCAAAGACTCACTACAGGAGGTGTGTTCAAGTCACTCCACGTATTCATGAAGTAGTGGTAGTTGCTACTGAAAATTGCATTGTTGATGCCGGTTGCTGAAGTACTGAGGCGTGTTGCCTTGCCCTTGCTGTCACTCTTGTAGATACTTTTGCGGAGCGGGCTTTCCTGATTGCTGGAGTAGTAAGTGATACCCGTCTTGCTGTCATATCCATAGAAGTCGCATACTTCAAAGTCGCCACTGGTAATCTGTCGACGCAACGTGCCCGTCATGTCGTAAAGGTAAAGATGCCTGTAGCCGCTACGGTTCGAAAGCAGGACAAAACCGTCGGATGTCGTACTGAAAGCAGTGATAGTTTCCTCAGGAACATAACGTTCCGCCTGCTCGCGCAGAATGACACGACACTCAGTGCTTCGCGGATTAGCCAGATAAATATCAAGCTGATCCTGATGCCTGTTCAGAGTGAGTATAAGCAGTTTCTCAGGATCTTGCTCGTTAAAGAATATACGTGGCACATAGCCATCTGCAGGTATGGGAAGCTGCATCTTGCGGATGGCACGGCTCTTGATGTCAAAACTGTGTACACTGACAATGCTGTTCTGCGCTCCTGCAATGGGATACTTGTAGTCGTAGGAGCCAGGATATTCAGCATACTCCTTCTTTTCGGGATTCATACCCTTGTACCAAGGGAAACTGAAAAGTGGCACTTCCGTTTCATCGTAGCGAATCCATGCAATCATCGTGCCGTCAGCATTGAAGTCGAAAGCACGGCTAAAGGCGAATTCTTCCTCGTTCACCCAGTCTGGTTTTCCATTGATGATTTTATTGAACTCTCCGTCATTAGTTATCTGACTCTCACTGTTGTTGAAGAGCAACTTCACAAGGAAAAGGTTCCCCTCGCGGACAAAGGCAATCATCGTACCGTCGCGACTCCACAAAGGTTGTTCCTGCGGGCCACCCTCACTGAGAGGTGCAAGTGTACAATTCTTCACATTATATATATAGTATTCTGCCGTGCGGCTGTGACGATATATATTGCGTGTCTTTGTACGAAGCAGGATGTGCGTTTCATCGGGACTCATCTGATACCCGTCTATATGGTCTATCTTGACGCGGTTTCTGATGTTGTCTACATCGAATAGGACGTCCGTCTGCTGACCTGTACGAAAGCTATGACGCACTATCTGTTTGCCGCCCGGAGCAATGCGGCCGTAGCTTTCGCCGTCAAGCAAGGGAGTTACGCCATTGATGCCTTGAGTAGAGTATACACCTCCTGTCAAGTCTGCAAGCGTCAGGCGGTCTGATGCATCCATACTACAAAAAAACATACTGTAAAACACTAAAAGTATTGAGTATCGTTTCATCTTTATTGTGGTTATTGGGGATTAATGCAACAAAAGTACAAAGAAGCACGGGAAAAACCAAACAAAACGTTTTTTTTCACCAAACTATGTCTTTATTACTATGTTATACTACATAGTTGTTGTTTTTTTTTATCTTTGCAGCAATTACGTTTATAGACAATGCATAAGAATTAGAATTATCCCTATTCTATTATATTTATTATAACGTAAATT
>JAFLUV010000160.1 GCA_022508635.1 Prevotellaceae bacterium | reverse complement strand
GCTTTGCGACCGTCAAAGTAGCGCGAATAGTTCTCGATACCCGAACAGTGCCCCAGCTCTTTAATCATCTCCATGTCATACTCCACACGCTCCTTAATGCGCTGAGCCTTAATGCCGTCGCCCATTTCACTGAAAAACTCAATCTGCTTCACCAAGTCATCTTGAATGTTGCGGATGGCAATGTTCGTCTGCTCCTGCGATGTGGTGAAAAGATTGGCAGGGTAGAGCTTGTACTCGTCAAATGTAGCCATGCGGCTGAACGTTACGGCGTCAACTTCTTCAATCATGTCTATCTCGTCGTCCCAGAACGTGACACGCAGCACCACCTCGCTGTAAGCCATAAAGATATCCACAGTGTCGCCTTTGACACGGAAATTGCCGCGCTGCAAGTCAATATCGTTTCTGACGTATAACGCCGATACCAGTTTGCGCAGCAGAGCATTGCGGTCGAGAATCTGCCCGCGGTGCAGTTCGATAACGTTCTCCTGCAATGCCACGGGGCTGCCCATGCCATAGATGCAACTGACAGACGACACGACGACGACATCCTGCCGTCCGGAAAGCAGGTTGGACACGGCAGACAGACGAAGCCGGTCAATCTCCTCATTGATGGACAAGTCTTTTTCTATGTAAGTGTCGCTCGACGGCAGATAAGCCTCAGGCTGGTAATAGTCATAGTAGCTGACGTAATACTCAACGGCATTTTCAGGGAAAAAGCCTTTCATTTCCTCGTACAGCTGGGCCGCCAGTGTCTTGTTGTGACTCAGGATGAGTGTCGGCTTGCCGACATTGGCAATGACGTTGGCTATCGTAAACGTTTTACCCGAACCAGTGACACCGAGCAACACCTGCGACTGGTCGCCACGGTTAATGCCGTCCGTCAGTTGGCGGATGGCTTCTGGCTGGTCGCCGGTAGGCTGATATTTCGATGTGAGCTTAAATTTGTTCATAACAAAGTGCAAAGGTACGCATTATTTTGCAAAGTCAAAGTGCGGAATTGTTAATTTTACCATCTTTGCATAGTTTCTGCAAAGGCTCCAGGTGAGCAACCTACGGCTTCCTTAAAATATTTGCCGAAGAAAGAAGGATTGGCAAAATGGAGGGTGTCGCTGATTTGTTGCATGGTGTAATTGCCACTCAAAATCATGGCTTTTGCGTCAAGTATAACAAAATCACGAATCCAGTCAATGGCACGCCGTCCACTGGTTTGTTTGATGACGATAGAGAGGTATTTGGGCGTGATGCACATTTTGTTTGCATAGAATGCAACATCCCGATGCTTCATATAATGCTGACGTACTAAGTTTTGGAAAGTCAGCAATAGTTGGGATTGTCGTGGCAGGTTTCGACTTTCTTCTTGTCGATCAGCGTTGCGCTTAAAAGCGTTGAGGAGATATACAGCAATGGCATGCATGTAGTCGGACAGCAATTCTCGTTTGTAGTACATGCCATCATTGCTGATGATATTGCGGGATATTTCGCAGATACGGAGGATGTCAACCACTTCAGTGTGTGGGCATTTCAAAAACCAAGGCGAATTGGACAAATGTTTTTGGTAGCGCAGGGCAATATTACTGAATAGTGGGTGGCTGATGCTGATTTCTTTTAGATATACGGTTGTGATGTTTAGGTCGTCTGACCATTGTGCCTTGTCAATGATAGTGTCTGGTAGTATGACAATAATATCGTTTTCGTGCAATTCATATTCCGTGAGGTTCAGGCGCAGACGCATTGTTCCCTTTGTGCAGATGCCCATTGCAGTGAACATCAATTTCACGGGATGAAACTCTAAGTTATTGCCAAGGGCATTTGTCAAAGTCTTATCAGCACTTATGTGGTCGAAAGCAAAGTTTTCATACTCTAAATAACGCTCGCTGAGCGGGAGCATCGACACGTAATATTCAAATACCCTATCCATCTTGTTTGCTTCTTGATGGTGCAAAATTAGTAAAATATTCCCAAATATTACCTTATTTCTTGTAAAATATCCCTGATTTCATACCTTTTAGGACATATTGTGGTAATAATCGGTATCGTGAGTCTGCATTTTTATTACGACCTTTGCATACTCAATTTATAGACAAATTAAAAAGAACTGCAATATGAAAAAGTACATCATTTTATTGGCAACTGTGTTGATATGTGCCTGTGGCAGTGAGAAGCCGAAGATGACACTGCATAGCGTAATGACTGTGAAACCAGAACGTGCGAACGGAGAATTGGAAAAACGATTTTCAGGCATTGTGAAAGAAAATGCCGAAACGAATCTGGGATTCAAGACCGCTGGACAAATTGAGCAGATTTTTGTCAAGGAAGGCGATCGCGTCAGGAAAGGACAATTGCTGGCTCGACTCGATGCAAAGGACTACCAATTAGGTGTAAATGCCGTACAGATACAGTATGACCAGCTGAAAAACGAGGTAGAACGCATGCGGCAGCTCTATGAGGGCAAGAGTCTATCAGGCAATGATTTCGAAAAAGCCTTGAGCGGACTGGAGCAGCTCGGCATTCAGCTGCAAATAAACAAGAACAAACTGGCTTACACTCGTCTTTACGCTCCCCAGGACGGTATTATCCAAAGCGTGAACTTTGAGCAGTCGGAGATGGTGAATGCTGGAACCCCAGTTTTCACCCTACTTGACCTGCACCAAATGGAAGTAGAAGTGAGTCTGCCCCAGAGTGTATATGCCCAGCGTGACCATTTTGCCAGTATCCAGGGCGAGGCAAACGGACAAACTTATCCACTACACCTTCTTTGTATTATACCAAAAGCAGATAACAACCAACTCTACACTGCCAAATTCTCTCTTGGCAAGGCACATCTGACAGCCGGTCAGAATATTGACGTATCTATCAGCATGACGGCCTCGGGTGTCGCCAAAAATCTGGCGCTTCCCTTGTCGTGTATCTTCGAAGATGGTGGCAAGACTTATGTTTGGACGGTATCTGCCGACAGTGTGGTCCGTCATCAAGAAATCAGTGTGTCGGGCACAGACGACATTGGTCGTGCCATCGTGACAGACGGACTCACTGGTGAGGAAACTATTGTCCGTGCTGGTACAGATGCCCTGCGTGATGGCGAAAAGGTAAAGATTATCAGTCAGCCGAGTGCTACTAATGTTGGCGGACTTATCTGATGAATCATGAACAGAAATTAAAGAACTGAAGATGAGTACCAAGAAAATTACGGCGTTCTTTGTCAGCCAACCAATGCTCTTTTGGAGTGCGGTGGTAGCCGTACTGATTGCTGGCGTACTGAGCTTTATGCAGATGCCAAAGTTAGAAGACCCTGCCGTGGCTGTGAAGCAAGCCTCAGTGGCCGTCGTCTATCCGGGAGCATCGGCACACGAAGTAGAATTGAAGGTGGCACAGGTGCTGGAAGACCAGTTGCGCACATTGCCTAATGTGAAGGAAATACGCACCGAATGCCAACAGGGCATGGCACTGCTGACGGTAGAGTTCGAAATGACCGTGCTCAATAACGAGTTAGAGCAGCATTTTGATTTGTTACGCCGCCGGGTGAACGATGCGGCCATGCTGCTACCACAGGAGTGCTACACTCCAATCGTGGTAGACGATATGATGGATGTTTACGGTATCTTCTATGCTTTGGTATGCGATGAAGGCTATAGTTACCCAGAAATGGAGCGTTATGCTAAGCTCATTCGCCGTGAACTGCTAAAAGTACCTGGCGTGAAGCGTATCAACGTGGTAGGGGCACGACGAGAGGTTATCAACATACGCATGTCGAAAGACTTACTGGCTCGCAATGGACTTGTGCCGACCCAAGTCATGATAAATTTGCAACAGGCGGGAAAAACCGTAAACAGCGGAAGATACGAGAATGGCGACCAGCTCATTAATCTCAACGTGACAGGGGCTTTGGAGAACGAACAGAGCATTAGCGACCTGCTCATCAAGACTGCTGACGGCAAAACCATACGTTTGGGCGATATTGCCACTGTCAAGCGTGAGTATCAAGAGCCACAGACTAATGGCTTTTTCGTGAATGGTAAACCAGCTATTGCCATTTGTCTGACGATGCAGGACGGTGTGGTAGTTCCCGATGTCGGAAAAGCTGTGGACAAACGGCTGGCAGAGGTGATGCAGGAGCGCATACCCATCGGTATGAGTACGGAAAAAATCTTCTTCCAGCCCGACAAAGTGAGCGAGGCCATCAGCGGCTTCATGGTAAATCTGCTGGAGTCAGTGCTCATCGTTATTTTGGTGCTGATGCTTGCCATGGGCTTCCGCAGCGGCATCATCATCGGCTTTGGGCTGGTGCTTACCATTGCCATCTCGTTCCCTATCCTGCTCATGATAGGCAGTACGCTTCAGCGTATTTCGCTCGGTGCGTTCATCGTGGCGATGGGTATGCTGGTAGACAATGCCATCGTCATTATGGACGGCATACTGATAGACAAGCAACGGGGACTGGGGCCGAAGACCTATCTGTATCGCATAGGCGACAATACGGCCATGCCGTTGCTGGGAGCCACCATCATAGCAATTTCCACGTTCCTCGCCGCCTATATGTCACCAGACTCGGCAGGTGAGTATTGTCGCGACCTGTTTTTAGTGCTCTGCGTCAGTCTGTTTGCATCGTGGATACTGGCATTGGTGCAGGTGCCCGTATGTGCCAAGCAGTGGCTTGCATCCCGTGGAGAGAAGAAAGCAGGCGACGCATACGATTCGAAGATGCATCGCATGGTGCGCCGAGTCGTAACAACTTTGCTGGGTTACAAAACGGCAACCGTCTGCATGGCTGTACTACTTTTAGCACTGAGCGGATGGGGTATGACAAAAGTCAAGAATCTCTTTTTCCCTGATTTCGACTATTCCCAGTTTATTGTAGAGTACGAACTTCCTATGCAGACCTCACCAGACCGTGTACGCCATGACCTTTTGGAAATGTCAGAGGGATTACTGAAGAACCCGAAAGTAGACCGTGTAGCGGCCACGATGGGCAGTGCACCGGCTCATTATTGTC